>NZ_JBHIPW010000005.1:0-12694 GCF_042196265.1 Bartonella sp. AP1QHHD | reverse complement strand
AAGCAGATTTTAATTCGCCATGTTGCAGAGCCCGGAACACAACGTTTGTTGTTGCAAAAACATGATATTGATGTTGCTCGTAATTTGACACCTGAAGATCTTGCAGATCTGCAAAAAACAACAGATGTTAAAGTTGAAAGAGTGTTAGTGCCAACTATGATGTACTGGGGATTTAATATGACAAATCCTATTTTTGCTAAGGAAAAAGTGCGTTTGGCGATGCGTTATCTCATAGATTATGAAGGTCTTGGCAAGAAGCTTCTCAAAGGGATTGGTGTTCCACGGGCCAGTTTTATTCCTCTTGGCAACTTTGGGGCTTTAGATGAAAAAGAAGGGCAGCCCTTTAAGCTTGATATTCAAAAAGCCAAGCAGCTTTTAACAGAGGCTGGTTATCCGAATGGATTTGCGGCAAATTTTCTCGTGTCAAACACTCCTTATACTTTGTTACTTGCTCAGTCACTCCAAGATAGTGCTGCACAGGCGGGCGTGCGTCTTAAAATTGAACGTGTAGCAGGTACACAGTTATTTTCAAAAGTGGATGCTCGAGCTTTTGATACGGCTTTTATCGGATGGAATAATGATTCTGCCGATCCTCATACAATGGCTTCACGTCTTATTTTCAATCCAGATAATCGTTTTGAGGCTAGAAATACAGCCTATCCTAGTTGGAAGCATGGGTATTTTGATGCTAAGATGAATCAAAAAGTTGAAGAAGCGTTGTTTCAAAAAGATCCGCAAAAACGGGCGCAAATATATGCTGATTTACAACGTGAACTTATGCAAAAAGGACCTTATGCGTTTATTTACCAGCAATATAGCGTTATAGCGATGACACCGGATGTCAAAAAATGGGTTTGGAATAGTGCACCGCGTATTTTTTATAGTAAAATTGAAAAATAAAAGTGTCTTTTCGTGTTGTCAAAGGTAAAAATAGCTTGATCATAATTGCATGATGAAAATATTTTTTCATATAAAAGTCCTTCAGTTTTTTAAAGGATGAAACTGTGGGGGATATTTGTGCTGTATATGATGGAGGTCGTTTATTAAGGAGGGATGAATATAGAAAGTTATATTGGGGAGGATCTTTGTTTATGGTTATAGATTCTCTGCATCCCGAATATAGACTGATGTATAAGAAAATTATTTTATAGATGCTTAGTTTGATTAAATGAAATTGATGTCTAATGCTATGCTATTTAAGCAAAATCACAATCACTTTGTGTGAAAAGGTAGAAGAATACAAAAGGAAGAGATAAAATGGGAAAACAAAGAATATTGAAAAAATTTTCTATTTTATTAAGCTCAATCGTTTTTTTTAATGGGGCTGTAACATCGGCATTCAGTGCCTCATCTAAAGATATATTGGTAATGGCATGGAATATTGATTCAATTAGTAGTTTTGATCCAGCGCAAACTGTTGAGGTTGTGACGAGTGAGTTATTGACGAATATTTGCAGCGCGTTAGTGCAATATGATGAACACGATCCTACAAAAATTCGCCCTGCTATGGCAAAATCTTGGGACGTTTTAGACAATGGCAAAAGAATAGTCTTTCATCTTCGTGATGATTTAAAGTTTAATGATGGAAGGATGGCTACAGCGCAAGATCTGGTATGGTCAATGCGACGGATTATTAAATTAGGATTAAGCTATGCTCAATCTTTAATGGATTATGGGTTTACCAAAAACAATATTGAAACAAATATTCAGGCTCTTGATGATAAGACTTTACAATTAAAATTAGATAAACCCTATCCTATTCAGCTCATATTGACTGTTATTGGACAATCTTATGCTTCTGCTTTGCTTGATCGGAAAACAATTGAAGCACAGAGTATTAACGGTGATATGGGGAATAAATATTTAGCAACACATACAGCTTGTGTTGGACCTTATAAATTGGTGAGCTGGTCTCCAGGAGATAAAGTTGTGTTAGAGGCGACACAACATTATTGGGGCGAAGTGCCTAAAATTAAGCAGATTGTTGTGCAGCATGTAGCGGATTCATCAAGTCAAAGACTTCTTTTGGAAAAAGGTGATGTGGATATAGTGCGTGATCTTTCTTCAGAGGATATTTTAGATCTTGAAAAAAAGGGAGGACCAGTCAAAATTAGTCGTGTTTTGCGTCCGCAGATTATTTACTTATCGTTAAATAATAAGAATGCAATTTTTGCGAATGAAAAGGTCAGATTGGCACTTCGTTATTTGGTTGATTATGAAGGTCTTGGAAAAACTGTTTTGAAAGGGATTGCTATTCCACGGGCAACTTATATGTCTTTAGGTGTTCCAGGTGCTTTAGATGAAAAAGAAGGTTTGCCTTTTCAGTTGGATTTGAAAAAAGCAAAACAACTGATTACTGAAGCTGGTTATCCTAATGGGTTTAAAGCTAATCTTTTAGTTGGAAGCCTTAGTTATATGTCGTCTGTTGCACAGTCTATTCAAGCCAATGCACGCAAAATTGGTGTTGAGCTTACAATTGAAAAAATGGCACAAAATCAATTGTTGAGCCGTGTACGTGGTGGAAATTATGATACTGCTATTATGGGGTGGGGGAGTGCCGATCCTGATGGACATCCTGCTTCATTAAATCACGTGTTTAACCCTGATCCAACATTTACAAAAAAGCACAATATGTATTTAGCTTGGCGCGCTGGGTATTATGATGAAAATATTAATAACATGGTGATGGATGCTTTGTTTGAGAAAGACCCCAATAAGCGTATCATGCAATATCGTACTTTACAGCATTATGTGCTAGAGCATGGTCCTATGGTTTATTTATTTCAGACATATTATACCGTTGGTATGGGACCTGATGTCAAAAAATGGATTTGGAACAGTTATAGACTTTATTACAATGAAGCAGAAAAATAAAGAAGCATGTTATAGAAAATGATTGTAGAACATGCTTAATAAGAGATTGTTTTGTTATATAAAAAAGTATTTGCTTTATGTTTTGTCGCTACAGAGGGGATTTTTATAATGGTTTTGCCACTTTCAGAGACTGAAAGAGCTGTATCAGAAAAGCAGAAAAAATTATTTTTATGGGATTTTTTATGCAAAGGATTGAAACTTCTTATTTCAGTTTTTATCACATTGCTTGGGTTGGTGACGATCACTTTTTTTCTTGGTCATCTTCTTCCTCTAGATCCGGTTCTGTCTATTCTTGGTGATAATATTAGTCAGGAAGCTTATGATGCAATGTATTATAAGCTGGGTCTTGATAAGCCGTTGATTGTCCAATATTGGAAGTATCTTCATAATGTATTTTTGTTTGACTTTGGAGATGCTTTAACTTCTGGGCGACCTGTTCTAGCCGATATTATGCGTGTATTTCCTGCAACATTAGAGCTTGCAACCGTTGCTATTGTTATTGGCACAAGTCTTGGAATTCCATTTGGTGTTTTTGCAGCAATGTATCGCGATTCATTTATTGATTATGTTGTCCGTGTTTTTACACTTGTAAGTTATTCTACTCCAACATTTTGGCTCGGATTAATGGCGTTGTTAATATTTTACGCCAAACTTGGCTGGGTTGGTGGCCCAGGACGACTTGATTTTCTTTATGAATATTCTTTTGAACCAAAAACAGGATTTTTCCTTTGGGATACTGCAAGCCAAGGACAATGGGAGGCTTTTGGTAATGTTTTTAGTCACGTTATTATGCCTGCTTTGATCTTGGCTTTCGGTGCTATGGCTTATATTAGCCGTATGACTCGTGGGTTTATGATTGAGCAGCTTAATCAGGAATATATCATTACTGCACGTGTAAAGGGATTATCGTGGGCGCGAACCGTTTGGGGGCATGCCTTTCGAAATGCTGCTGTTCAAATTATTACCGTTGTTGCACTTTCTTATGCTTTTTTATTAGAAGGGGCTGTTTTAACGGAGACAGTTTTTGCTTGGCCTGGTTTTGGACATTACTTGACAAATGCTCTTTTAGCCGGAGATATGAATGCAGTTGTAGGATGTACTTTACTTGTAGGATTTATCTTTGTCGCCATTAATTTATTTTCTGATTTGCTTTATCGCATTTTTGATCCAAGGACACGTTGAATATGACAGTAAGTAATCATCATAAATCGCAATCATCATCTTCTTTGGGTAGTTGGTTAAACGATCCTGTTCCAAACTCCATAATTCAAGCGAACATACAAAGAATTTATCACGCACTGGCTAAGTTTTTTCATAACTTTTCGGCTGTATTCGGTCTGCTTATTATTTGTATTATTATCATATGTGCATTTTTTGCTCCTTGGATTGCTACGCATGATTTTCTTAGCAATGATCTAGGGCATCGGTTGCAGCCACCCTCTATGGCGCATTATTTTGGAACAGATGAATTGGGACGTGATATTTTTAGTCGCCTTGTTTTTGGTTCCCGTATTACTCTTTATGTTGTTTTTCTTACAACAGTTATTGTAGGTCCAATAGGGCTTATTGTTGGAACTGTATCTGGTTATATGGGCGGATGGGTTGATACTGTGCTCATGCGCATTGTCGATATTTTTCTTGCTTTTCCAGGTTTGATTTTAGCTCTTGCATTTTCAGCCGCATTGGGACCAGGGATTGAAAATGCTTCTATTGCAATTTCAATTGCAGCATGGCCACCAATTGCACGTTTAGCACGTGCTGAGACTTTGACAATACGTTCTTCTGATTATGTTTCTGTAGTTCGCCTGCAAGGGGCCTCTGCTTGGCGAATTATTTTGTTTCATGTTGCGCCCATGTGTATTCCTTCAGTGATTGTACGATTAACTTTGGATATGTCTGGAATTATTTTAACGGCTGCTGGTCTTGGTTTTTTAGGGTTGGGAGCTCAACTTCCAAGTCCTGAATGGGGTGCGATGCTTTCTTCAGGGCGGGAATTTATGATGACAAATTGGTGGTTGGCGGCAATACCAGGCTGTGCAATATTATTTGCAAGTCTTGCTTTCAACCTTTTAGGTGATGGTCTTCGTGATGTATTGGATCCACGCAATGGGTAATAAATTATTAGAAGTAGAAGATTTACGTATTTCTTTTCCTACAACGCGCGGCATTTCAGAAGTTGTGCGTGGCGTTAGTTTTTCTGTTGGAAAAGAAAAAATTGGAATTGTTGGTGAATCCGGATCTGGAAAATCGATGACTGGGCGCGCAATACTAAGGTTGAGTCCAAAAGCAGCCATTGTTAAAGCTAAAAAAATGCGCTTTGAGGATGTTGATTTATTGGCCGCAAGTGAACCTCAGATGCGAAAAATCCGTGGGAAACGTATTTCAATGATTTTACAGGACCCCAAATATTCACTTAATCCATTAATACGGATCGGGGAACAGATTATGGAGGCTTACCGTATTCATTATCGTGTTTCAAAAGCTGAAGCGAGGGAGCGCACCATATCTATGTTAGAATCTGTTCATATTCGTGATCCTGAACATGTGATGCGTCTCTTTCCTCATGAAATATCTGGGGGGATGGGGCAGCGCGTGATGATTGCAATGATGCTCATTCCAAAACCTGATTTAATTATTGCCGATGAGCCAACATCTGCACTTGATATTACGGTCAGACGACAAGTTTTATCTGTATTAGATGAACTTGTGACAAAATCTGGAACGGGACTTATTTTCATTAGTCATGATTTAAATATGATTGCTGATTTTTGTGATCGTATTTTGGTGATGTATGCGGGCCGTGTGTTAGAAGAGTTGCCTGCTTCTGATTTGTCTCACGCTTGTCATCCTTATACAAAGGCGTTGCTCGCGAGTTTGCCACGGCTTGATAATCCAGTTGATATTTTGGCTGTTCCTGAGCGTGATCCTGATTGGTTGTATAATCCTACGATTGTTAATGGCGTTGAGGAGGTTCCTCATGACAAATTGTGAGAATATTATTGATGTTTCTAATTTATCTGTAACTTTTGGGCACAGGCATAAGGCAGTAACAGTTGTTAAAAATGTTAATTTTCATATTAAGCGTGGTGAAGCTTATGGTTTGATTGGTGAATCCGGATGTGGAAAGTCAACTATTTTGAATACATTGGTGGGGCTTATTCCAGATTATAGTGGAAAGTTTCTTTTTGCTGGACAAGAAGTTGAAAAGAAAAGAAGTAAGGATTTTTTACGCTGTATTCAAATGGTTTTTCAAGATCCTTATGCTTCGCTGCATCCAAGAAAAATGGTCCATACGGTTCTTTCTGAATCGCTCAAAATCCATGGAATGGATAATCAAAGAGAGCGGGTGGAGGATGCTTTAGATTCCGTTGGTTTAGATTCTTCATTTCTTTATCGTTATCCTCATGAGTTGTCTGGAGGGCAGCGTCAGCGTATTGCTCTTGCACGTACTTTAATTATTGAGCCAGAGGTGTTGTTGCTTGATGAGCCAACATCTGCATTGGATGTGTCTGTACAGGCTGAAATTTTAAACTTGTTGAAATCACTGCGCGTGAGAAAAAAGCTTACTTATTTGATGGTGTCCCATGATCTTGCTGTTGTTGCACATATTTGTGAACGTGTTGGAATTATGCATAAAGGGATTATTCTTGAAGAGCTTAGCAATGATGAATTGCGTAATCTACATGCGCAACACGATTATACAAAGGAGTTTTTTGAAGCAAGTATAGAGCCTATTGTCCATAGAGAGCAAAGAGCATGATCAATTTTACAAAAGAGAAAATGCAATTTTATTTGTTTTGAAGTTTCTGGAGATGTTTGACGGCATTGTTAAGAGGGAAGGGGATAATAGGATTTTTTCAGTATGAATTTTCTGGGCAGTGTTTGAGCTGTAATATTTTAAATCCTATTAGAACTTCCATTTTGAAATATATGAGTGACTTATAACATATCCCTTTGTTTGATATTATTGCATTATTTTTTACTTATCATTTTATGTTCAAAAGTTTTATTTTGGGATTTTAAGCATTAAATTTGTGAGAAATAACAAAAGATAGTAATGTTGTATTTTCTAGAAAAGCTTCTCATTATTTTACAATATCATTTTGTTTTTGGTTGTTCTCTTTTTTACAGTTTTATTCTTTATAAAAAGAATTTTTTGTAAAAAACATCCAATGGTCAATGACTGTCTTCAAATATTTCGCTGTTCTCTATTTAAAAAAGCGCTTAAAAACAGCTTATAATAAACCAAAAAGGCAGCAATATGCTGCCTTTTTGTTAAATTGAATAGGCTGTTTTTTACAGTCTTGATTTAAAACTGATAGAGTATTCCTCCTGAAAAGCTTGCACCACTTATACCAGTTTTTTGAAGCTTTTGTTGATAGCTGACATCACCATGAAGGGAGAGGTTAGCGGACAATTATGCACTAATACCAAGCCCACCTTCAACGGAACTTCCCAAGGGGTCACATTTATAATACTTATCAATATGGAATGTCTGATCATCACCAAAGGTTTTGATTAAGTTTAATTTTCCATAGAAAGACATAGGACGGCTGTTTTCAGTGGCAATGGTTTTTGTCAAACGTCCACCAACACGGGATTATCCATTGAGAAGGATTTTGCATCTCAATGGTCAGATTATCAGCATCTTTAATGGTATCAAACATCAAATGTTGATAGGCAAGCTGTGCCTGCGGTTCGAATGTTACGCCTTGGATACCCGTTGCAAATTGTTTGCTAACAGTTGTGGAGATCGCCAACATTTTTGCATTTTTCAATTTTGCGGTTGTACTAATGAGGGCATTGGTGATCTTTCTCTTTAGGAATCCATAGGATAAACAGCGTATCAAGATAGAAACCACTGTCACGCTGTTTACTGCCATAGGCGGTGAGTGAAATGACCATTTATTCAATATGCTCTTACTTGCTGTCTTGCATATTCTTTGGAGTGCAAAGAGAGTTGTCCATAGGTTTCTATAAGACCAAAATGTGTTGTAGATATTTTTCCCTTCTAGCGCGACAAAGTTAACAGCTCCTTGTAGAGCAGCATAACGAAGATGAGCACTGCTATAACCATATCTACTAGAAGTACTACTTATCAAAAAATAAGCTTCCTGTTTTTCCATAGGTGTATAAGAAAAAGCCATTCCGTTTGTCTTATTCTTTCCTTAAGACAAATGTCGCATATTGGTTAACAGTTGCATTTTGCTTAGCCATATTGGTCAATCCAGCATACAAGAGAGCATTGGGGCTTGATCAAATAGTTTGTATTTATAGCACGATGGTTTTTACTTTTGAGTCTCTATCAAGCAGTACTGGTTGTAAGCGAAAGTCCCAGAAGTTTTTATTTTCTCCTAAAAGGTTTTGTTCAGTATTTGTTTTACTGTGGTTTGATTTTGGTCCATAAGCTTTCAGTATATATTTATAAGGTGAACCACTTATTGTGATATAGTCCTTTGCAAGTTTGAAAGAGTTTAGATTTACTTTTCCAGAAACTTGAATGAGTGAAAGACCACGTGCACTGGTAAGAGCAGAAGCGTCTGCTTTAATATTGTTCTTTTCTAAATGTCCAGTGATGTAAACCAGTGTAGTACCTGAAACATCACCGTGAATCAGAAGATGGTCAGCTTTTTGTTTATTTATGGCAGCACTATCACTCCATTCGACGTTGAAATGAATTTCTGCTTTTCCTGTAGCATTGTAGACTTTTTTAGTATTTGGTCTGCCAGATCCTATGTGCAACGTGTGATAATGATCTTCAGTTGGCTCTTCAAAAACAATAGAGCTGTTATTGATGTTAAGGACAGAAATATCAGAACGTGCTCTTTGAGCAATATCAAGCAGTTTTTCGTTCTGGCTTTTTTTATTTGTGCTTGTTTTCAATATCCATTTCGTATTGTTTTGCAAATCAAAGACTGTTTTGAATTTTTTTCAGTGCTCACTTTGCCGTCTAAGATGGAGTGATCGGCATTTAGTATAAAAGTGAAATCATTTTTTTCGTTGAGGCTTCGGTTACTAATAAAACATTGGCACGGATTTCTGAATTTTTGAGATTGGCTTTACCAATTGATTCATTTGCATTAATTCCAGTACCATTTTTAATGTGAAGTTTTGCATTGGTTAAATTGATTTCTGATGTTTTATTGTTCTTAGATTTTTCAAATGCTATACTTCTATCTTCTGCTGTGGCAGAAACATTTGTTACATCAATATGTCCATTATTATTTACAACAAATGCACTATTTTCGGCAATTATTGTCCCTCCATTCATTTTGATTGTGCTGCCATTTTCTGAATAAAGTCCGATCTCAGCATTTTTAATCGTTGTATGGCCATATAATTCAACTAAACTGCCAACATCTTGGCTTTCCGCATCGAATCCGTTACTATCTGCTGTTATTAGAGTAACATTCGTGGCTTTAATATGTCCACCGTTTCCGGAAAATAATGCAGTAGTTTTACCTTGTACTGTTCCTCCCGTTATGGTGATGGTGGATTTTGAGTCTTTTGCATAGAGCCCACTGTCATCAGATGATGTAATTTGAGCATTGTCAGTTAAAGTAATAGTGCTGCCGTTTATGGCAGATACTGCTGCACCTTTTGCGTTAAATGATCCTCCAGAAACTGTTATTTGAGAACCATTATCTGAAATTATGCTATTGATTGCTTGCGGAACGGTTACATTTTCTAAAGTAATGGCACTTCTTCTTGCAATTATTGCATTGATTAGTAGTGCATTATCCTTACGATTTAATATCGTTACATCTTTCAGTTTGTTATTGCTCTTGTTTTTTAATAAGTGAATGCCTGCTTCGGAAGCAGTAATGGTTCCTCCGATCATTTTGATTGTGCTATCGTTTTGCGCATCAATTTCGATTTTAACGTCACTGATCGTTGTATTTCCAAGCAATTCAATCACACTGTTAGAGCCAGAGGCAGCTGCACCAGCAGCTACACCACGGCCATTATTAGTTGCTTTTAAAGCAACATTTGTAACCGTAATATGGCCACCTATGTCTGCTTCTAAGGCTGTATATTTTCCTGTCACGTTTCCTGTTGTCATCGTAATTGTGGATTTTGAGTCTTGTGCATAGAGGACTGCTTCATCATGTGACGTAATTTGAGCATTGTCCGTTAAGGTGATGCTGCTACCATTTTGAGCACATATTGTTGCATAGCTTGAATCAAATGATCCTCCAGAGATTGTTATGTTAGAACGATTATTTGCAATTACGCTGTTGCCTGTTTGAGTCACTTTTACATTTTTTAAAGTGAGAGCACTTTTTTTCTCTAGAAGAATTCCTTTGCCTGATTTTTTATTTTTACCGGTTGATATTATTACATTTTCTAGTTTACTTTCGGTGCTCTTACTGTTCACGAAGTCAACACCAGTTTTAGAAGTTGTAATAGTCCCCCCAATCATTTTAATTACGCCACCGTTACTTGCCACAAGCCCAACACCAGCATTCTTAATCGTTGTATTGCCATATAAATTCAATCATACTATTAGCGCTATTGACTCCTGCGCCTATTGTAGGAACATCCGTGACCTTGATATGTCCACCGTTTTCTGCAACCAACGCCATTTTTTCTTTGATTACGCTTCCTCCCATCATTTCGATTGTGGTTTCTGAATCTGTTGCATGGAGTCCAGTGCCATGAGATGATGTAGCTTGAACATTATTGGTTAGAGTTACGCGACTGCCATTGTAAGCAGATATTGCTGCCTTTGTGGCATCAAATGATCCTCCTAATATCGTGATTTCAGATTTATTATTTGCAGTAACGCTATTCATTGCCTTAGTCACTTTTACATTTTCTAAAGTGACTTCACTGTCTTTGTCTGCAAATATTGCAAAAGTTAGTGGAGCTTTGCCTTTGCCACTTGATATTATTATATCTTTTAGCTTGTTTTCAGCATTCTTACTGTTCAAGAATTTAGCGCCAGTGTTGGAAACTGTAATAGTTCCCCCGGTCATTTTCAGTGTAGCACCATCTTTTGCTTCAAGACCGCAAAAAATGCTAGAACCAGTTCCTTTAATGGTTGTACCATCCAGTAATTCAATCGCAGTGTTAGAACCTTCAGCTGTTATAGCGTGCGCATTTGTGCCTATGTTGGTGTTTGTTTTTTGTTTCCGATTATCGTCAAATGCTTGCCGATAATTTGACCACCTTTTTTTGCGTGAATAATTTCGTAGGTTTCGTTGGAAACTTCTTTTTTACTTTCTGAAATTTCAAGATTTTTAGCTTGTGCATTAAGATTGATAGAAGAAAGTACAACTGCCACAATTGCTGTGCAGGATAGAAGAAAATTTTTAGGCATCAGTCTACTCCTTTTAAAGCCCCCAACATTCATTTTCCCGCTAACTTCATAAGCAGAAGTGAAAATAGATATTGCTTTTATTTTAATAACACAGCACTTTGATATTTTGTTTTGCTTTTTTTGTCAAAATTAAAGTTGTATTTATGTTTAATTATGTAATATTAAATTTATTTCATAATGTATTTTTATATAATTATATTTTAAAAATAAGTTTTTTATTAGTGATATATATTATTTTATATCAATATTAATTTATTTTAATATTTATTGATGTATAATTAAAGAAATACAGTTATATAAAATAAATTAAAAAATATAATATAAATAAGAATAGTAGTGTTTTTAATATTGTACATTTTCAAAAAAATGAGAGATTTTATAGTTTTAAAGTTAATAAATAATAAATATTTTTGTGTGTAATTTACTTTATATTTTATATTGAGTGGAAAAAAGTGAAATTAGAGTGGATATGTGATAATTGATTGTTCTTACCTACATTATGTATCGAATGAGTTTTTGACAGCAAAAATGAGAGAAGGCTTTAATAGAGCGTTGAGGGTTCTTTGAGTGCTCAGTGTCTTCTTTGAACAAATAAAATATAAAAATATGTAGAATCCGCTGATAAGCCACAATTTCCGAAAGGCTACATACTATACAAAACTCCGTTGGATGTAGTTTGACATTAGGTTTTGTACTAAGTGGGAAGAGGTGAGATTAGTTAGAAATACGTGATAATTTATTGTTTTTATGGTTATTTTTTACCATTAAATGCGCGTTTTAATGGCATGGGGCAAGGACCATCCCGTTTTAACAAGCGCCATTATCAAAACCATTGCCGCCCTGATGGCTTTTAACATTGTTCTACGTGTGTTGCGCTTTACCATGACTGGCGCACACGTCTTGGTTTATTTTGGTGCTGATACCACCACCATCACCAAATGGAAAAACATCATTGCTGCTGCTTTTGATTTCTCTCAAACTTGGCAAAAGTTTAAACAAGAGCTTAGCGCTGTTGTCGAGTGGTTTGGCAATTTGTGGGAGGGCGTTAAACAAAGCCTTTCCAACTTTTGGAGCTGGTTGGGAAGCTTTTTTGCCCGCGAAAAGCTCTCTGATGATGCCAAGGCTGGTATGGAACAAGCCGGCGAAGATTTAGCCAATTGGATTGTCGATGGTTTTATGGCACCCATCACAAAGTTGAGCGATTTTTGTAAATCTTTGCCCAGCCGCATTAAGGGGTGGATTGGGTCGATTGATGTAAGAGAGTTTTTGCCAAGTTTTTTGGGGGGTAAAACGTCCATCCAACCCATCGTGCAATTTGCGGGGGCTTCTCCTGTAAATTCATCTGCGAGAGAGCAAAGAGACAAAGATCACTCCACCATCACACACAATCAAAATGTCACGGTGCATGTCAATGGTGCGCGTGAACCCATGGACACTGGTCGTGCGGTTGCCCATGCTTTGCAACGGGCACGTGCCAATGCGCTGCACGGCGGGACA
>NZ_JBHIPW010000004.1:0-15189 GCF_042196265.1 Bartonella sp. AP1QHHD | reverse complement strand
TCTTACAATTTTAATGTTCTTGTTTTCATAATTCTCAAGTTCAGCTCCAGCAAAATTGACTGTTTCACCAGGCAGAATATCCACAGCAGCTTCACCGTTAACAGATAGCTTCCATCCCCCTGCTCCTTCTACGACAGCTCTCATAGCTTTCAACTGTGCCACATTGACGGCATCAGTATCTGCAGTACCAGCCGCCAACCCAGTAATCTGGCGTGTTATACTACCGTCAGCTTTTCCAACACTGATTGCACTTTTTGTACTTTTCCATGCACCATTGTTTTGTTGTGAATTTTTGTTACTTACAGGATCATAACCAGCAACATTATTAACAACACTGGCAACGGAAGCTCCACCCAAAGCAACTCCGTCTCCAGCAATCACCTGTGCATTTGGACCAATTGCAATCGAATACTTTGTTTGAGCTTGAGCAGCATAACCTATCGCAATCGTATCTTGATCCTTCGCTTCTGCGTTATTCCCCATAGCAATGCCGTGGATACCGGTTGCAAGTCCACCAATAGCAACTGCTAATTCTCCTGATGCACTTGCCTTATAGCCTAGAGCCAAACTACTTTTACCAGTCGCTTTTGTACTTGAACCAACTGAAACTGCATTTTGCGCGCCGGCTTTAGCGGCATAACCTATCGCAATCGCATCTTGACCACCTGTAGCCGCGCTGCTACCAAACGCAATACTATCAATGCCATCTGCCTTTGAAAGCCCACCTATAGCGATAGACGATCTTTTTACCGTTTCCGATCCAATCCCTATGGCAACACTTGCCGCTCCATTCGCAAGAGCAGAAACACCAAAAGCTTGTGCTCCTCCACTCTTTGCAGTTGCACCCGCACCAAATGCTGTTGAATAATTCCCTGTTGCAGCAGATCCACAACCGGTTGCAAAAGAATACACACCATAAGCCTCAGGCATAGCACTCGTGCTACCACCTGTAAGCTTCCCCATATAACCAGTGCTGCTGTTGCTCGTATTACTATCACCACTCCAAGTGACCTTATCAGTGGTCACGCCATAAGGATAACGACCAGAAAAATTTGTATTTTTGGTAAATCTATCATATTGCTGCTCTGCGGTTATTTGATTAGTACTAGCAATTGACTCCTGTTGCTTGCCACCACGACCAATGACATTATCCACACCACAGTAATTATCATCACCCGCAAAAACAATACTGCCATGGCTACCATGGTCATAAGACACACCAGAACCACTCGTGCTCATAGTTTTGTCACCCGTTATCGCGAGATTCGAAGCAACAACAGGAGAAACACTCGATAAGAGTGTGGCCATTGCCGCGCTGAGAGAAAAAGCTTTAATTAAATTTGGTGGGGAATATTTTTTTTTCATAAGAATCTCCTCCTACAGAGTTCAACATCATCACAACGCGTGAAAACACACATGGCAAATCCCTTAGTTTGCGCACTTCAAAAACCAATAAATCAAGAAAAAACCCTCCCATCGACACCGCTATTTATTACGGCACCGCCCTAAAATCTTTGTGACAACATCGAATCTAGAAAAGTCCCCAACCCTTTTAGCTAGAGGGATTCAAGCTAAAAAATAAATAAAAACACAAGACTTTGAAAATATAACGTAATCTCCATTCAAAAACACTGCGATTTATCTCTTAACAAAAATAGTTTCACTAAAGAGCAATTCTACTTTTCAGATAAAGCGCATCAGAAGAATGGCAAGAGTGTAAAAATTATTTTTTATAAATTTGTAAAAATACTTCTCAATAAATTAGCTGTTCTTATAAGAACAAATTTATGATTTTTTTAACTTATTGCACAATGTAATAGATAATGATTATCATCATAATCTCACTTTTTGTTGCAAGGTAAACTGTTTCAATATATTATACATCTCTTTGAAAGAAATCTGTCTTAAATATAATGATGCACGCTCTGTAAAAAGTTTTAACGTGCTCATCTTATCATCTTCATAAAAAGACAAAAGCGCGCCTATAAATAGTCTTTCGTTCTTCTCTCTTATATATCTGTTACCCTTCTATAGGAACAAAATATCGTCATTGTATTTTCACTGTTGTCAGTATCTTTTCCCTCAACCAACAAATATTTCAGGAATGGCACTATACTAGCTTTTTTTTGAATCAATTTTGTTTGTATTGCTACCCGTCGTTCTTTTTATGAACCGTTTTATCTTTAATCAGAGAAATATATTGATTTATAATGATAGTTTCTCGTTTTTCAGATCGAATAAGAGACTCGAAAATCGTGAAATTTTCACATTCCAGACTTGGTTATACAGCAGAAAATCAAAAAAGTTTTATTTTTTTAAAAGGCTGTTCATTCGTATCTTATGAAATTTCTAGATGTGCTTTTCAGTTTCGATTTTACGCTTTAAATGTAATTTTAAAAGTGGCAAAGTGGCTTCGACTTCTTCTATATCATTGAGGTTTTGAATAAGCTCTTGCAATCTTCCATAAAGCTCTGCTGCTAATTCCGCAACATCTTCAGGAGAAAGTGTTATTTTTGCATCATGATAGGTCGTATAAACTAAATGTCCCAGCTTTTTCATCAGCCCAGCAGGAATCGCCTGCGGTTTAAAACCAGCTGCTTTCGCCTTTGCCACATCTGAAAACATCTCGCCATTTCCCGTTACTAGCCAATCTAATGAAACGCCACAAATTTCTTGATATTTGGAGAGCGCAGAGGCTGTAGGCTCACTTATACCAGTTTCATAAGTTCCTATAGAGCCAGCAGTGATACCAAGATGTTCAGCAAACTGCTTACGCTCTGTAAAACCAAGAGCGTGACGCACTTCACGAAAACGTTTTGCCAACTCAGTTTTAGGTTTTGCTTCCGGACGAGCCAAAAAAAACACTCCAAAATCAATATAATTGTTGACTAAATAATTATATTGATTTATATCTATCGTTACTGCCCCTAAGAAGAGCAGTTATCACATACATAACCCCACAAAAACGGATGTTACAGTATCCATTTAAGCAGGAGCGAAAATTATGACAATTACAAAAAAATGCAATCGCCGTGGTATTTTTCTGAGCTGCGCCCCTGTAATATAATCTTGGAAAAACTCAAGCCTATCAGAGGCTATTTTCCAGAGTCAAAAACATTTGGACACAGGCCAATGAAAAAACTAAATGCGCCACTGCCAACTCTATCAGTTTGCATGCCAAGCCAATTCTTGCCAACTGCTTTCTCAAAAGTTGCAGTCATATTCTTTCAAAAGCAAAAAGCCTAATACGATTCTCTTCATTTCATGCTGTGCAATATTACCACTGAAATCTTATTACAAAAATATGCTAATGCATTTCCCATAGGTTTTTATAAGGTAAAAAGTTTATCAATGTCTAAAAATCAATATAAAATAGGCAAAATAATTGGTATTCTACAAAAAATGAGATTATCACTCGTTATTAAAAAGTTAGACGTTTACAAACCCTTTTTTGCTTATTTTATATATTAATGGCACTGATTTAGCTGTAACTGGTAATAGAGATTTCAGGGTGTTTGGTTTATCGTCAGAATACTCTTCCTCTACGCATATTAAAAGCCTTTTGGCAATGTATTTTAAATGCTATAAATTCTATAGTAAACACATTGCCATCCATATTTACAATTGGGCGCTTCAAAATCTTGGAATAATAAAATCTTTAATAGGCTTTGATTTAAAAGCGCGTATTTTGCAGAAAATTGACAAAACCATGAGGTTCGTATACATGGCAATTTTAAGTGATGATAGTGGAGTGATACTTAAAAAAGCTGCATGGAAACCCGCAACGTTGAGGAATTAAGCATGACCTCTTTATGCGATAAAGAATTATCTGATACACTGGTTGGTCTTTATGACGACTATCAACGCGGTTTCGACATTGGAGAAGAGCTTAAACTGTGCGTGGATTTGGCGTTATCTCTTGAATTGGAACTCAGTATTCACCGTTTAAGTGAAACAGATGCTGTTTTAAAAAAAGAGATTGTGCAAACCTTGCATCGTCGTAGAAATACTCATTCCAATGAAGATGAAATTGATACAATTTTTCATATGGATTTTGAAAAACAAAAATAATGCAATACTCTCCCCGTATGATACGATATTCCCTCATCGCTTTACTTTCTGCTACGCTTAGACAAAAAACTTTCAAGAAGATTTAAAGTATTACGTTTTCGTCTTCTTAACAGCAGTGAGGTGAATTAAAGAAACGCATCAATTCTTTTAGATCATTATCAAAAAGTAAAGGGTATTCTCTAGCATACATCAATTTATGCTTTATTCATTAAGCACCAACTTTTACATTTTCTCAACTCTCCTTTAAAAGCAAAATGTGAAATATGCCGCAGCGTAGATATTTATAAAATAGCGTATATTGACCACATTTAAATGTAATTTATTGTTTTTCATGTTTATAAAACAGCATTATGAGTATTCCAACAAACGCAACAATGCTTTGAAAAAAATATATCGATTGAGGTGATATGTTACTGTTATCGCTTGCCATAATGAGATAGACTCCGAGGATCAAGCATCCAGAGATACCATTAAAACTTGCCTGCAATCTTCCTTGGTATTCAGGATCACAAGAGAGTTGTGATAAAGAAATCGAAAGAGCCCAACTCGAAAGTCCAAATCCAATCATAAAGTAAACAGGAAAAACAACAAAATTGTGTGTATTAACAGATAAAATAGCGAGGCCAATAGCCATAAAAGCTAATAAAATGGCTAATGTTTTCCTTATGGATAAAACTTTACAAAGAAGTGGTGAAAAAAACGCACCTGTCAATACACCCATAGAATAAAGCACCTCAAATATTGCAAAGGTCCTGTTATCCGCATGTAAAACCTCTTGTATATAAGGAACGAGAATAACAGGAATGGTCATCAAAAGAGTCATAATAATCATCTGGCTTATATAAGGTACAAAAAGAGCCGGATTCTGTTTAAAATAATGAAGGGATTCTGTATAATTTTCCCACCAATTTTGCTGGTTTTGTTTTTTAGATCTTCGGTTTTTAGGTACCTTCATTGCAAAATTAAATAAACCAGCAATGATAAAGAATATACCACCTATTAGAAGAGTTCCTTTTGTTCCTGCATAGGACAGTATAAATCCACTTAAGCCCATACCTACGATAGTGCCAAGTTCATAAACCATATCGATGGTCGCATTTGCATTGATGAGCTGTTCCTTCAGCACAATACTTTGAATTAAAGAAATAGCTGATGGCATATAAAAAGGGATAAAAATACCCAAAAGAGCAGATAAGACCATCAATTCAATTTCTATACCAAAATGCCAAAGCATTACCCAGCTTACGATTACCAAACCTCTCACAAGATTTGAAATAATAATCTGCGTTTTACGGTTATATTTATCTGCCAATATGCCAAAAATAGGCGCAAAAATAATGCCAGGCGTCCAAAGAAAAAGCATCATCAACGCTACACCACGGATTGAGCCCGTCTGATTGTAAGCGATCCATGACAATGTAATATAATTTAGTCCACTTCCAAATGTAGCAAATAAGCCGCTCAAAGTAAAATAGAGAAAAGTTCTATTTTCAAATAAAGCAATGCGTTCCTTCAAATTTGAAGTGAACATAAATTATCCTCTAAAATGAATACCAGTCGATATGCATAATACATCCTGTTTAAAAACAGGCATTCTTACAATTTTCATTTTAGATCATTAAATTTAAGAAAGCAAAATTTCTTTTTTGAGGCTTTTACAATCTTTGTGCTGTTTTATGATTAATTCTTCTATGAAAACGGAACATTTATGGACAAAAACAAAATTAATATTTTATGTGCGTTTTATTCAGAAGCTACACCTTTATACATATGTGAAACAATTTTACGGTATGGAAGCTTCACTCACATTATTGTCCTTATTATTCCGTGCACTAAAATATGTTCGAGTATATCCTTCCATGTCGTTCTTCTATCACCACACTTTGGCTCTAAAAGAATAAACATACTATTATCTTCACGATAAATACTGCTAACTTTTCTACTCCCCTTCTCTAAATCTTTTAAAATAAGCCAATTACAGTTAGTTTTCCAATTAAAATATATAACGTAATATCTTCCTGAGCAGTTAAATTATTGCAATCATATCTCTAAAGTTTCAGATTTAGAGTACAGATACATAAAGGAGGATTTATCGTGGATAACTTGATTAATAAATGATTTTATTCATAATCAAAACAAACCTTATTTATATGATGTCGTATTTGATGATGAATTAAAGAAATAGGAGCAGTTCCATCAATTGTTATAAACTGCTCATCTATTTCCGATAATACTTTGTAAACTTTTTCAATAAAAGAGAGTTTTTCTTCGTATTTTAAGTTCAAATCATCCCTTTTCTGCAACCGTTCCAGTATAGTAATGGGCGGTAAATGAAGATAAAATGTAATATGAGGTCTTAGAATAGATTGATTTAATTTAACGACACTTTCAACAGAAAGCTCTCGAGCATAAAAATAAGCAAGACTAGAATAAACATATCGATCGCTAATTAATAAATTTTGCGATGACGTTAAGGAAGGTTCAATAATTTCAAGCGTATATTCGCGTCTATTTGTCGCTGATAAGAGTGCTAAAAGCAACGGATCAATTGCTTTTCCATTATCTACATATCTCTAATTTATGGATTATTTCTATACTAAGAACTGTGTTAAAAGTTTGTATTATATGTTTTCTGTTGAGTAATGGCGAGCAATTTCTTTTGTTTGTGTTGTCTTTCCACTCCCATCAAACCCGCATAAGACAATAAAAGAACCAGAAAATTTCTTTGAAGACCACATGGAGTTATAAACTTTTTTATCAAGATACATTTTGTCTATATACTCTCCATAAGTTAAATTTTTTTGTCTAAAATCTTTTAATGTTTAATAAGGTGTTTTTTTACTCGTCTCTAAACAGAAAAACACAATACTCCCGCATTTGTATAACTTTATGATAAATGGCAGTATATAGACTTAGTTTTAAGATAAGGTTATATTTTAGACAACTTAAAATGATACTAAGTATTTGTAAAAATATATTTTTTTGTTCACACTACATACCCAGCCATTTTTTAACGAATTCTAGCGAGATTTTGAGGATTACTCCTATAGCGTCGTGTAAGTGTAGAGAAATGAGTTCGATCTCAGTATTTATTGTCCCTAAGAGCTGGTACTGGATTCCGCTACATAGGAATCTAATGAAATCAACTCTATCTTTTCTCAAACCACTGCCCTCGCTATAAGCATTTGATATCCGATCCCGTCAAAAAGCAGCAGAGCAATTCTTGGAAAACATCGCTGAGATATTGAAATATGCCTTGCAAAAGCGTTTAAATCAAATGTTTCACTATATTTTTCGGTATATTCATAAACTGAAACTAAGAATATTATAATAAGCCCTCAAACAACGACGACGCCCAAATCAGCCGTAATAAAGCCTCCTAAAACTGAACCAATAATACCTCTCTCTGAAAAAGACTACTATGTAAAGGCTTTAATACAATACCTTAGCGCTAATGCCATAAATGTTTCTGATAGATAACGAAGTTTATTGTCACAACAACATCTAACAACGGTCAATAGAAAAACCTCAACCTTGAGTATAAATAAAATCAACTTGAAAGCGCAAAATATATCTCTAGGACATAGTTATATTCGTTATCTGGCTTTCCCCTTATTGGCAAGCCTCCCGCAACAGACGCAGTAAAAATACCAGCCTCTATCGCTATTCATTCTCCTGAATAATAAGCTATCACTACCATAAACATCAGCGTTCAAATTTTTCCTACCGAAAAAACTTGACATGCCCAGTAATATGTGTGTATTCATTATTTGTAAACATGATGTGTGCTGATTTATAATACTGCGTGTTTTTAAGAGATTCCGAAATGGGGGGGATAATGTGCACAAGCAACTGATGTTTCGGTTTTATGGGCTTGTTGTCTTGCTATATCTTTCTGATATGGTTTTATTTTTAAGTAATCTGTGGAATGCTTATCGCATAACATCCTCATCGGTTTTCCTAGGCGTAACCATGGCTTTGGGCGCCATTATGCCCTATCTTTTGAAAAAAAGCGGTCTTGTGCGCATTAAAGCCTCATTGCGGTTGGTCGATTTATACAAAAGGCGAATCATTATCTATAGCCTTCTTTTATTGATTGCTCTTTTCCATTACGCTGATTCCCCCTTTGGTTTTATTGCTGTCTCTATCTCTATCGGCTATCTCTCTTTGATTACCTTAAGCACACTCGAGACTTATAATACTAAACTAGCACTTAGTGGTTATATTAGCGCCCAAAAGGCTTCCCGCATTATGCAAACAGTGGTGCAAATTGGCGCATTTTTGGGAGCAGCACTGAGTGGTTATCTCTTAGAAGCGACCAGCCCTCGAGGGGCAGCGGCTGAAATTGGCTATAATGGTTTGATTGTGACACTTTGTTTGTTTGACATCATTATAAGCCTTATAGCCGGATATATTATCTTTTGCGATGAATACAACGCTACAGATACCACAGCACCTGCAACCGATAAGAAGACAGCACCTATACCGCAAGCGGATGGACTCTCCCGTGAGCTTAAACTTTTATGCGTCTGCATAGGGCTTATTGGCTTTCATATTTGCGCTTATAATACGCTGGCAACCATTCTTTTTCAGAGTGTGAAAAATTTTGGCTCTGAATATTATGGACTTTGCAGTGCGGTTGCGGGCATGGGCGCTTTTTTGGCTGCTTTTATCAAAATCCCTCGCTTTGAATTTATTCTCCCAGCCCTTATGTTGAGCGTGGCTGATCTTATTTTTAGCACCACACAATCGCCCTATTTGGCTGTGGTCTTTTGCTTTTTTATTGGCTTTTCAATGAATACCATGCGAATTAATGCCCGCAAACATACGATTGAAGCGACCAAAACAGAGGCTCAAGCAGAGCTGGTGGGAAGCTATAGCGGTATGCTTTATACTCTCTCCCAATCGGCAGGTTATGTTATCCTTGGTCTTCTTACAAGCTCTGCCCTTATGGGTCCTCAAGCAGCTGTTTATCTTCTCCCCCTTATAGGGCTAATAATCTTTATTTATATTCTTTTCCTTTTATTGCAGCGGAACAAAGTATGAGAAAACCTATTCTTATTGTCGACCCTTTCTCCACGGGTGCCCTCTATGCCCCTGCTTTGCAAAAATTAGGCTATGCTTGCTATGGTGTTGTCTCTCAACAAGCTCCTTTTTCACACTATATGCTTTCTTATCAGGGAGAGGGCATGGCAGAAGCGAAGCTTCATAGTGTAGATGAGATAAAGAAACGCTTTCCTATCGGCGCGATAGAGGCCGTGGTCGCAGGCGCCGAAGGGGGTATTTATTGTGCAGATCAATTGGCGGCTTATTATGGTTGTCTTGGGAATAACCCCTTGACTACCGATTGGCGACGGAAAAAAGCAGCGATGCAAAAACGCCTTTGTGAAAATGATTTATCTTACATCCGATCAAAGATTCTTACAAAAAATGATTGTACTCTCGATGATTTTGAAAGCCACAGCGGCTATGTGGTAAAGCCGAATGATTCTGGTGGAAGCGATGGTGTTTTGTTTTTCTCCAGCCGTGAGAAAGTGGCGGCATGGTCCTCTAGAATCGACTGGACACAAAAAAATATTTTTGGCGCACCTAACGATGCTTATTTGCTCCAAGAAAGATTGGAGGGAGAAGAATACATCGTCGACGCCGTTGTAAATGGAGAGGCTATAAAGATATGTGCTTTATCGCGATATAAAAAAGGTATTCATAATGGAAGTGCTTTTGTTTATGAATCGCTTGATGTGCTTGATGCTCAAGATCCCTCTTATGCCCCTCTTATCTCTTATGCAAAACAATGCATTCGCGCACTGGGGATTGAATATGGACCTGCGCATATGGAAATCATGCAAACAGCTCGTGGTCCAGTAATGATCGAAGTAGGAGCCCGCCTCCACGGAGGAATTGCACCCACCTTGTTCGCGCATTGCTATGAAGATGGTTTACTTGAAAGCTCCGTTAACCTTATTGCAGGCGTGTTTTCGCAAACCCCAAGTCGCTTTAAGAAAAAAGGGCGTATTATCTTCCTTATCAACGAGATCGACGGTCATATTATAAAAGATGTTAACGTATGGCGGCAAAAGCTTCATTCTTGGGAAAATGTGGTTCATTTTACGCTCTTTTTTAAAGAAAACGAGCCCCTCCCCCTAACCATCGATTTAAATACCTGCCCTGCCATTATAGCAATTTGGGGACACAGTGATGATGAATTATCAGCTTTGGAGAGGGTCATTCGTAGCAATTTCTTATAAAATACAACAATTGGGAGGAAAACATGGATTCAGCAGCGCAAATAATTGAAAATATAGACAAATATGAAAAATGGAAGCAGGTCGTTTTTAAAGAATTCGATGCAACCATGAATAACACAATTAGACCTTTTCCCTGTCTATTCGGTGTAAATGGATACTCAAAAAATATGCTTAGATTTGGGTTCTACAATAAGTTGACCGCAAAAAATATGATGGAAGACCTGATAACTTATTGCGATAATTATAAAAGTTTTGGAAAGAACACATCTTTTGTTGCATTCGAGAAGCCTGCCCCCGTACAAAGTATCGAAGTTTATAGAGAAAAATTCTGGTCTATACTTAAAGATTTGCGAACTCTTGATGACCAAGAATGGCCTAAGCATATACCAAAAAATATGGACAATCCTTTATGGGAGTTCTGCTTTCATGGCGAGCCTATGTTTATAGTTTGCAATACCCCATCCCATATAAACAGAATAAGTAGGAGAAGTTCTACATTTATGTTAACTTTCCAGCCTAGGTGGGTTTTTTCTGATCTGCTCGATACAGAACAAAAAGCAAAAAATGCATTCTCCGCTGTAACAAAAAGACTTGAACCTTTTGATATTATAACAAAATCTCCTTTTTTAGGAAAATATGGCGAACCCCAAAATAGAGAATGGACGCAATACTTCCTGCAAGATAATAATATTGAATCCCCACCTTGCCCATATCATATAATGGAGCACGATAATGACTAAATTTTCTAAAATTAAATTAAATAAAAATATCTATGATATATTCAAAATGATGCTTCCAGAGCAAGGATCAATAGAGATACAAAGAGATTTTCCAAAAAAAATACACGATTGGCATATTCACCAGGTCGATGAAACTCTCTTAATTATAGAGGGAGAGTTAGATTTTTTCTATAGCGAAAAACATATAACCTGTACACCAGGAGATATTATACATCTACCTGCCAATACAAGGCACAAATCAATTGCGGCAGATGTAGGATGCATATATGCAATTGCTACAGAAAATCTCACTATTGGAGATATTAGAGATGGGTAACCGCACGCTCTTTAATGGATTCTTTCTCATACAGGATTTTATTCTTTTACTCCTGCTTCCCATAATGCGCCCATAGATTCTGCGGAAAATAAGGCTATGAAGTTTACGTCCTCTACCCAAATCAACGTAGAAGCTTTTCAGAAACGGCATTTTACAGCACAAAATAGAACGTTATTCTTTAGGAAAAAAATGAATCAAGCTTAACGGATTAAACAAAAAGGAAATAATTTTGTTTACAGCTTTATTGTCGAGCATTCACGAATGGATTCTGGTATTATCTCTATCTGAAACTCCCTACAAGCATGAAGCAGAAAAGTTATCAAGCATATTTAGTATACCTAATGAAAACTGCTATTACCATGCGTGATGGCTCTAAAATGTAGATGGATTTGAATTTTTAAATAATTTTTAACTCTTGCATCACTTTATTTCCATACTTTTTAAATAATATTCAATAACTTAAGTAAAATAAATATTTTTATTTTGGGTTTTGTTGTGTTGTTAATCTAAGCATGTGAAGAGAATATATTAAAGAATTAAAATATTTATATATCGAAATTGAAGATGTCCTATTTTACCCAAAAAAGAACTATTATGACATAGGTGAATTTAGCTATTAATCTTTTGTTGCCAACAAGTGGTAAAATGATGCTGAATGTAGAAAAAATTGCATAAGAACCTTTAACAAAAATGATTAAAATTTAGATAGAATTACAAGGTATAAAATAGAATTTATTCCATCAGCGCTGCAATTTTTTCTGGTTAATTTATTCTACCAATATCATTAAAGCTTTCTTCTAATGACATCGTCTATCATTGGAGGGAGATATATGATTGTTTTTCGAATTGTGACAGCACACAAATTTCGTGATTTATTTTGTCCATTAAAAGATGTTTGTTAGTTGAGTAAGTTAAAAAAATACATAGAATTCCGTATAATGAAGTGTGTATGTATAAAACTTCTCAGGATGATCGTATTAATAGCAATGTTAAAGGGGGGCTTTTTTTGGAAAAATTGTAAAGAAATTATGAGTATCTCTAGGAGAAAAAACTCTGATTTTTAAAACAGAGAGAAACATTGATTATAACAGCTTATTAAGCTAAACGCAGAATATTTATCCTAATAATTGATGGTTAATTGTAACGGGATAGTTTTTTGATAATCATAAAGAAAAAGGTATAGAGCGTGTTTCTTTTAGTTAAGGAAAAGTATTGCTCATTTTTCTTTCTAAAAGTAAGCAAATTCAAAGATAATTTTTTGTTCTTGTAGTGGTGAGAAAATAATTGTCGAAGTCAGTGAAGGGGAGATTCTAATAGATTGTTACAAAGTTTAATAAAAGTTGGAATACTTAAAAATTCTTAGTTCCTATGATGATTTAAGAATACCAGATTAGGATACGGAGAATTCAAGAGCTCAAAACTTTGTGATAATATTGGTTTAGAATTACATCTTGTTCATTCAGACGAGATGAGCCAATTATTATATGTCACAGAGACATATGGGTGGAAAATTTAAAAAAAGCTTATCCAGAATCTGACTTAAAGGTTATTGGAACTTTAGTAGTAAGATTGGCTTGGTCTCATGTTTCTCAAAAATTAGCAACCAATCTTGTTGTGACTAGACTAAATTTGGAAGATCTGCTCACTGAGCGTTTTTATAATATTATGAAATGATAAAAATATTAATATTTCTTCTTGTCCGGGACATGAAGCCGGTGCTATTTGTATTTATTATCCGTTGCACCATTGTCCGAAATATATTTTAAGTGGTTGTCACTTGAAATATGCCTTGGAAAATTATTTGGCAAGAGAGCGTACCTATATGTATTGGAAAGTAATTTCCTATTATTTGTCTCAATCTATGGGTACAACGTTGCCAAGTATAGAATTCATGCTGACAGATGACTTTCAAAAAATAAGTGCCTATAACGCATTTGAACTAAACTTTTATGAAAAACTGGAATTTAGTACCGAACCATATTCGACAATGGAGAAAATCATAAAATGGCTTGAGTCTCTGTTTAAGAGGGAGGAGGTTATTGCGTAATTCTGTTTTTCTTATGATTGTAATTGGTTGTTTGACGAGTTTTTGTGCTAGTGGTGTATTATCTATTGGCCTTTCTTTGTTACAATTCCAAGATACAACGGGAGAAACTTCTGCTACTTTAAATGTCGTTAATTTAATCGCAATTGGAATTGCTGGCTTATGTTTGGGAAACGTGTTGGCGCACTATCAAGGCTTTATAATTGGGTTTTATAGTCAAATTATTTGCGCTTGTTTATTGTCTTTCTTATTATTTATGAACAATCCGGTGCTTATTTTATTTGTATTTTTTTTACTTGCTCTCTTGATGGGGGCTGATAACCCAAATAACAATAGTGCCTTGAATCAGCTGGTTCCAGCTCCCAAACAAAAAGCTGGAGTTTTTGCATTTTACACTAGTTGCTGTCAGTTTTTTGTTATTATATCCCCATTGCTTATATATTTTATAATTGCGCATTTGGGGCACAAAATAGCCATAGCCTTTATTGTATTTATCTATCTTTTGAATGCCTGCTTATGGTTTCGTATAAAGTCTATACAACAACTAAACAGAGCAAAAGAGCTATTAAAAAAGCCATCTCAAAAAGCTTATGGAGTTGGGTTCAGGTGCCTTTGGCGGATTTCTGCGTTGCGTTTTTTAACGATTAATCGTATTTTGAATAATTCTCTCTATACGGGGACTATTGTTTTATTGCCACTTGTTCTTGCTTCTATAACATCAGATAATATAAAATTTACAGCTATTCAAAATTCTATTTTTGCTTTTTCAGCACTGGGTTTTGTGATCAATGGTCTTATCTCATCTTATTATTTACGGAAATTTCCATCTTTAATTCGTTTTTTTGTATGGGGGGCACCGGCTTTTGCCGTGATCGCAATCTCTTTTGTTCTATATTTAAATTTTACTCAATATTCCCTTTATATTATGGGGTTTTTATTAGGTATTGGGCAATTTTATTTTAGGATATCGGGAATAACAATTGGACAAGCTATCACACCTAGTGAAAATTTAGCCGAGGTGATTTTGGCAGGCGATGCCAGTGTACGCATCATAACAGCTTTATTCTCTATTGTGCTTTTATATGCAGGAAAATTTTTTTCATTTTCTATATTATACGTCCTATGTGTATTTATAGGCTTTTGCGCTCCTTTATTTATTTTGCACGGACTATCTATTTACATACAAAGCTTAAAGATAAAAGAAAGCGCCGCATGAATGATATTCAATTATTATATTACGTCAGCCTTTTTTTGATTATCGTATAGATAAAAATGTTGTACAAATATTCATGACATTAATTTTAAATAAGCACATTGCGTGAGAAAAGCTGAGGTGTTCGTTACCTCTCATGTGGATAAAACGCATTTAGCCCGTTAAGCAACGAAATTGCAAATAGCACTATGATCACCATTAATTCTAAAAGCTCTACCAGAAGTTAGTGATAATGGCAAAAATCCTTTAATGATATTTGAAGAGATCGTTTATGCTAGATCAGGTTATCTAAAGATCGAGAGGAGAGGAGCTTAAAAAGTATAAAATTCATGGAAATTCAACAGCAATTTCTAGGTGTACATAATGATAGGCATAGATCGACGCGAACTGGTCAAATTCAAACAATAAAAAATCCTGCAAATGCTGAGCTTTTTAAACTATGTCATATCAAGCATATGAAAGTTCGTTTTAAATTAATGGCGGAGAGAGAGGGAGCGTTATATTTATATAAAATCAATAAGTTATATAAAAGTTCGGGAGTTTTGATTCCTTTGATT
>NZ_JBHIPW010000003.1:0-7653 GCF_042196265.1 Bartonella sp. AP1QHHD | reverse complement strand
AGTCACCTTATAGCTGCTCCCTGCTAAAGGTTCGTCTCCCACCGGTGCCCAATCAATGGTGTCTCCGGTTTTTTTAAAATCTGTGCCTTCTTTAAATTCCTTGCTTCCTTGAACGACTTTAATAAACGCGGTGATGCTTTTATCAGGAACACCATCACGCCCTGCAGCAACGGCACCGCGGGTGACGTTAACGGTTTTTTCTTTTGTCAACAAAAGAGACTGAATATCGGCAATAGGAAAATAATAGGGTTTAAAGGTAAAACTTGTTTTCCCTTTTGGAGGCGCAAAAATATGCGTTTCGCTAGGAACAACGCTTGTCGAAAAGTCCTCTGGCTCTTCATGGCGCAAAGCCGCTAAGCGTTTGCGTTTAAAGCCATTGATATTGGCTTCTCCTTCTTGAATACTAAACACTTGGCAACCGTTATTGGCTCCCAATGCGCTCACACGGCAGCCACTCACGATATAATGCCCATGGGCGCGGTCGTACGTCGCAATAGCTTGCATGGCGGGCTCAAGCAATGAGGGCGATTTTTGATCAATCAAAACACCATCTTGTAAAATATAAACCGGAAAGAAAGTGCCATTCTGCGCATCCTCTTTTAGTGCCCAAACAAGCTTTGCTGTTTCGCGTGCCGCTCCGGGCTCTCCTTCTGCTAAGGTGCCAGGGACTTGCCCCAAGAGCTCTGGATCATCTTNAAATATCACCGGCAATATAAATCTTGCCATCCGTTAAAGTGACGGTCCTTGTGTCTTTGTTGACAAAAGCATCAGCCCGTTCAACGCGGTCTCCTTCTTTTGCAACAAGGCGCCCCAAGCGGTCATGCCGCCCCCTTATAATGGTTTGAACCTCATTGAGTTCACCACTTTGAATAAAGGGACGCGTGCCATAAAACACCACGCTTTGTTGTTCCTCTTTGCCGCGAGATCTGTCAATTGCAAAGGGTAAACCACTTTCATGCTTCATATTAAAACCTCAATAAAATCTTGAATTGTTCGCGAACATCAGCACGCAAAGGAATATTGATAGGTGTTTTGAGTATCTCCACACCGCCACTTAGTTCATCAGGCTCCAACCAAAGCTTGCCAAAGGGGATATCTTGTTTTGGAGAAGCATGAACGAGAATAGAAACAAATGCTGCTTGTTTGCCGTCAACATCTTCAAAATCTGTTCGTGCTGCCAGAAAAAGCGCCGTGCCCATCGGAGAGGGCTGGAAGTTTTTGCCACAATGGCTATAAACACCATCCAAAGCCTGTTCGACAGGCGCTACAGCATAGCATCTGCGAGTGCCAATCACGTCATCTTTGGTGTCTCTTAACACGAGATAAAGCGTACGGTTGCTAAACCACTCTGTCATGAGTATATCGCGTTCATGTTTTTTGACCGAACACCACGGAAAATTTGCCATGTCCCATGGATAATCGATTTGTTCAAAGCTTAACTCTTCATCCCCATCATCTATCCAATTGCCAATAAGCCTGCCTTCTTCTCTTGTGAGCGTGTGATTGATCTCTGTTGTGCGCCCAAAGGAAAACAAAGTGCCCCCAGCTGTTAAGCGAACACCGCTTTCATACTCCAACATGCTGTCATCAAGGCGTGACATATTGCCCTCTGTGGCTTGCACATCATAACCATAGGTCCCACGACGAAAATCAGAGCGCAAACTTTTGGAAAGGTCGGTAATCGCTTCAATAGCTTCAAGGCTTTTACGTTCAGGCAACTGATCAAAATCAAGTTGAAAGGAGTTCCACCATGCGCGCCCTGTCCATGCGGGTTGAAAGCGTGCAGAAAGCTCTAACCATTGAAGCCCCATCTCTATTGCCATAACAGACCCGCGCAGGCGTTGCCATGCAAGCCCTTGGTCAATCAAATCATAGAGGTTTGGAACATAAGGTGTCAGTTCACCAAGCCCGTATTCTTCAATGAGCCACGGCAAGAAACGGGGAGGGCGTGTGATCAGTTTTGCGCGTGAAATCCCCAAAACAGAACCATCAATATCTTGATGAAAATCGCAAGCATCAGCAAGGCGCTTTTCAAATTCTGTTGCGTTTGTGGGAAGGAGGGAACCAACCATTAGCGCGCACGCCCTTTGAAGTTTAAGGTGATTTTTCCAATCGATAAAATTTCTTCATCACAAACCATACTGTCTTGTGTTGGGGTAATGGCAATCACTTTCTGGACACCAGGGATCATCAGTTTTGAAACCCACCACGAGAGGCTTAATTCACGACCAATGGCTTGTTCTTGTCTCCATGCTGCTCTTAAATTTGCTTCCATTGTCGTGAGAATTTTCAAAGATGTTTCTGGTAACAGCCAAACATCTGCTTCTAAATCCAGCACTTTTTTGACAGCAGCGTGAACAATGATTGTATCATTGGTCATGATGATATTTTTTCTGTGAAGAGCTTCTGAGACTGTTTGTATGAGATCTTCAGAGGCTGTTCCTTCTTCATTATTGCCAAAAAGAGCAACATAGATGGTTGGGTCTTTGCCTTTACGATAAATAATCGCATCCTTAACACGGCTATCGGCTGTTAAGGCTATAAGCTTGTAATAGGGTTCTGTTCCACTTCCGTTTCCCCCACGGACATGAAGTTGAATGCGTTCACGATATCTCTCGTCACTTTCACCCTCCATGCGGGCAAGACCATGCCAGTTTCCCAAAGCGTCAAGAGATTCACCGGTTGCAAAATCAAGAATGTTGTTGCGTGCCGCTTCGTTAATACGCTGTCTTAAAAGCAACTCTCGATAGCTAAAAGCCTCAATGACTTTTACAGCCGGATCACTTTCAAGAATGGTATATTCCGGCAAAAGCTCTTTTAAATGGGCAAGAGCAGCAGCGCGGATTTCCTCAAAAGAAAGTTCTGTGATGATTTCCGGTTTTGCAAGTACTCCATTCATTTTATCAATAATCCTTCCATGGTAATGGGCTTACCGGATGGCAAATAAATGCCTTCAAAGGACAAAGAAACTTGTCCAGCATCAACCATTTTAAAATCAATCGTTTTCAATTTAAAACGCGGTTCCCATTTGTCTAAAGCCTCAGCAACGGCGGCATGAAGGGCAACGGCAAAAGCATTATTCACTGGTGCATCAATGAATTCTGCAACGCGTGAACCATAATCACGACGCATTACACGCGAACCAATCCGTGTTGACAAAATATCAAGAATTGATTGGCGTAAATGATCAATGCCGGTCAATGACTTTCCCGTTGTACGGTCCATTCCACTGTTCAATTGGGACCTCCTGTCATAGAGCCACCAGAAGTAACACCGCCATGAACATGGGTTGCTCCTACATTGGTGCCGTTATGCTTTAGTCCACTTGAATGAATGGAAACCTCATTGTCTGAATGAAGAGAAACACCATCTTGCGAATGGAGTGAAATGTTCCCATTTGCTTTTACAGAAATGTTGCCCTTTGCCTTTAAACTTAGATTACGTTCTGAAGTGATTTTTATGCCCTCCGGTGCGCTAAGCTCTAGCTTACCAGCATCTCCTTTGAGTGATACGCCATCAGAGATTGTCAGAATAAACTTTCCACCCGATTTTATATTAAGGGCATAGGTGTTTTGTTCATCATCATATTCAAGGCTGGTGCCATCGGGATAAAGTGTTTTATGAATATTGCCCTTATCAGCTGCTTGGTTCGCATCGGTATGAATAGAGCCAACAATCACCCCTTGTGATAAATCACCTGATGATGAGACAACAATGACTTGTTCTCCAACATCGCGCCCTTCATAAGAGCGTGTTTTACCGGCGCGGGCTTGTGTGTCTGGAATCCAGTCACTGAGAAGATTGCCACTTTTTATCCGATAGCGTGCGTTTTTATGGTCGACATGGCTAATCTTACCCACCACAACCATATTTGCCACACGTCTCTTTAGATCGGTGATTTCTTTATCGCGCCGCTCTAACATGAGTACCCTCGATTTTATGGTATTTGTCTTTGTTTCTCACGCCTGTTTCTGGTTCAAAGCTTAAGAAAGGTTCAACGATTCTTGCTGTTACATTGCCTTCTTCTTCATCCATGTTGGGGATGTTGGTCACATAAATGACTTCAAAGGTTAAAATCGCACCATGGAGCGCTAGGGCGCCATTATCACCAAAGGCAAAAGCAATATTTTGCAAGCGGCATGTTTCAACGCTGTTGTTGAGATTGGGGTTGGCATGGAAAATCTCTTCAACTTCCCATGCTAATTGGTCAACAAAACGCGCTCCATCTTCACATGTTGCATAGCATTCAACATCTACTGTTAAAACACGCCGTCTTACTCCATAATCATAGCCATCTTCAATGGTTTCACTTTGTGTTGAGATATTAATAGCTGGCATTGCTTCAATAAATAAATTGAAGTCACGCATATTGAAAACATTGTCACCAGCTGCCGTCTTTGCTGCCTTTATCAACGCAACAAATGTTTCTCTTATCGTCTCACGGGGGTGCATGGGGGCTCCTGTTCAATTAAGTGCATAAAATGATTGACTAGGATTAATAATGATACTATCATTGGTTATGAGTAATAAAGTTGAAAAAATAATCAGCTTGATGAAAGCATCACCAAAGAACATTAAGTTTTCAGATTTGTTGGCTGTATGTGTCTATTTCTTTGGAGAACCACGGAACAATGGTACAAGCCACTTTGTTTTTAAAACACCGTGGCTTGGTGATCCTCGTGTGAATATTCAAAAAGATTCTGGTAACAAAGCAAAAGCTTATCAAGTCAAACAAGTCTTACAAGCGATAGAAAGGATGAAACATGAACAATAATCATTATACATATCGTGTTTTGTGGTCGCAAGAAGATGAGGAATATGTCGGATTGTGTGCAGAATTCCCATCCCTTTCATGGTTAGATGCTCAAGCAGAGAAAGCTTTAAAAGGCATTATGGACCTTGTTTCAGAAGTTGTGGAGGACATGCAACATAATGGAGAAGAAGTTCCTGTGCCTTTGTCACATGGTAAATACAGTGGTAAGTTTCAATTAAGAATACCACCAGAACTCCATAGAAAACTTGCAATACAAGCCGCTGAAAATGGTGTGAGTTTAAACAGATACATTTCTTCTAAACTTTGAATTTTTTAAAATTCTATACACATCAAAAGAAATTTAATTTTTATGAAAACCTCTAAATTAAAACAAATGCCCGTTTTTAAGACGGATGAAGAAGCAGAAAACTTTGTTGATACTGCAGATCTTACAGATTATGACTTAACTAGTTTTAAACCCGTTCATTTTGAGTTCTTACCTAAAGAAGTCTCTTGACTACCTCCCCACCTTTAACGATAGGGAGGGGAGTTTTGTTTTTAAGTTAAGCAACCTTTTTAATGGGGCTCTCGAAATTTGGTTCATAAGCGCGTAACAAAGAATCCATGCTATGTGGCAGTTCTGAAGCTCCAAAATCTGTCAAAATTGCCAAGATTTTTGTAATATTGGGCACGTCATCTTGAAGTTTTGAAATCAAAGCTTTTTCTATTACACTCATAGTGTCAACTAGAGCAGTACAATCTTTGTCGCTCACATTTTCATCATTAGAAAATTGAGATAATGCTATCCATAAGTCACATAAGAAGTTGGTATCTATTTTCATTGTACACCTCCATGGATTTGTTCTCTCAAACATGCCAATCCTTTTGGTGTGATTTTCGTTGAAGGCAGGACCTTTTCTGTACCATCCGGTCTTTGAATGGTGATAGCAGGGCAGTCCATGAATCCTTTCTTGATCTTGTCCTGATAAGGTAACAGAGGCGCCCCTGGAGCACGCCGATACACCCAATCATGTTTACGCAAATAATCCGTTAAGTCCTTTGGTCGTACCTCTAACATCTTTGCTGCTTCGATAAGACCAAACAGACCATCAGAACGCTTTAAGCCTTCTAAAGCTTCTGCTTTTGGAGTCAATTCAGCAATAGTGTTATCCTTTTGCTCGATTTGACTTTGTAAGTGATTCAAAACACCAAGTAATGCTTCGGGTTTGGAATAATCAACTTGTGGAGCGGCTATCTGTGGTGTCACTACTTGTTTCAAAAGCCGTTCACATTTGATAAAGTATTGACGTGCTTCATGCCCTTTATCATTACGCTCTATCATCGAAAGATGTTTAGCCATGTCTAACGTAATGTAATATTCTATGCTTGGGCGCCCACCTTTTTCTAAATTTTTAGAAAAACCTATAAAGTCTATATTTTCTCGAAAGTTACATTCTTTAATACGATTTTTAATCCAGTCTGCAAACTTTGATGTAATCTCCAAAAACGCATGCAAATCACGCGCGTTAACAGTTTGAACAGTTTCCTGATCAATAACCTGTTCTGATATTTCTATAAGTGTGTTCATAATGAACTCCTTGTAGTTAGACGTTTTTCATTGACACTCTAAAAGAGTGCCGGGCGCTGAAAAACACGGCTACAAGTCCGTCGTCACACTTTTCCCGTTAGGGTATTGTATAGTGTAACCACACCCGACGAGGTTATTATATGCATGTAGCACATAATGAGTCAAAGTCTTTAAATGTCCAGAAGATTGATTATTTCGGCAATCAATCCGCTTGTAGTTTGTAAGGTGTTTTTCAAGCACCTGATTCGATTATTCACATTGTCGCCACAATGTCAAGTGGCAATGTAATGTTTTTATAAAAGTAATCGGTTAAGTCCTTTGGTCTTACTTCCAACATCTTTGCTGCTTCTATCAAACCGAACAACCCATCAGAACGTTTTAAGCCTTCCAAAGCCTCTGCTTTTGGAGTTAATTCGGCAATGGTATTATCCTTTTGCTTGATTTGACTTTGTAAGTGATTCAAGACACCAAGTAATGCTTCGGGTTTGGAGTAGTCAACTTGTGATGCAGCTATCTGCGGTGTTGCTACTTGTTTCAAAAGCCGTTCACATTTGATAAAGTATAAACGAGCTTCTCTACCTTTCTTATTATTCTCAAGCATAGAAAGCTCTTTTGCTACACTTAAAGTTAGATGATAATCTTTAGAGGGACGACCACCTTGGAGGTTTTCCCCAAAATTGGTGAAAACTAAATAATCCTGATTTTCTAATAAATTATATTTGTTGATGCGATATTTAATCCAAGTAGAGAAATCTTTACCTACTTCTAAAAACGCATGCAAATCACGAGCGTTAACAGTTTGAACAGTTTCCTGATCGATAACCTGTTCTCTAATTTCTATAAGAGTATTCATAATGAATTCCTTGTTGATAGATGTTTCTTAATGACACTCAATAAAAAAGTGCCGGGTGCTAAGAAACACGGCAACAAGCCCGTCGTTATGCTTTCCCCCGAAAGGGTATTTTATGGCATAACCACACCCGACAAGACCAGTATACGCTATACGCATATAATGAGTCAAAGCCTTTACAATGTGCGGAAGACTGATTATTTCGGCAACCAATCCGCTTGTTGTTTTAAGGTGTTTCTTAGGCACCTGATTCGATTATTCATATTGTCGCCACATTGTCAAGTGGGAACGTAATATTTTTATAACAATAATCAAAACAGCTTGCTAAATAAAGATGCCTTATTGTTTCTGTTCTCGCAAGATAAGCTTATACATACCGGTTTCAGAGGCTTGGACCTCTGTGACAATAAAGTGCTCTTGAGAGGGGGCTTTGTTATTTTCAGGAGAGAGGACCACAATACT
>NZ_JBHIPW010000002.1:0-1440 GCF_042196265.1 Bartonella sp. AP1QHHD | reverse complement strand
GAGTATTTTTACAATCTTTACGAATATGATGATGGTACAAGAGAATATGAAGAATTTGACGGTGGTCAGTATCATGAGATACCTGAGAAAGTTGATTACAGTACCAAGGCTCAAGTGAAAGCGTGGATTTATGGGGGTGGTATTCCGAAAAGCGTTTTGAGTTGTGAAGCGTTGATAGACGAGGTGAATAGGGAAATCAAAAAACGTACAGTTAAAGCAGTGAAAACTTATGATGATATAGACAACGAGCTAGAGAAAGCACTTGGTATTCAACTAGGTAGGTATCAAAATGAAAAAAAATGAAAAAAATAAAAAATACGTATTGACTTTAAAAGGTCATTCTGTTAAACGAATCATTAAGTGCTAGAAACACTAAACATGTAGCGAATAGATTACGAAACAATCTTTTCCTGCTTCAAAATTTGGCTTTATTTTTATGCTATTATTGGCATATAACGATTTTGTCGGGTGTGGTTACGCTATACAATACCCTTATGGGAAAGGCGTGACGACGGACTACATGCCGTGTTTCTAGCGCCCGGCACTCTTTTAGAGTGTCAATAGAAATTTTAAACATGTAGGAGTTCCCTATGAACAATTTAGTAACAATCAACAATGCTGGTATTGCTGTCACAACTTCTTTGAAAATTGCAGAGGGTGTAGGTAATAAGCACAAAACAGTTATACAGTTGGTTCGTCAAAATATTAAAGACTTTGAAGAACTTGGAAGGGTCGCATTTGAAATGCTACCCTTTGAAACCAAGGGTGGAATACAAAAGAGAGAAGTTGCCATCCTTAATGAATCACAAGCAACTCTACTGATGACATATATGCGCAATAATGACACGGTGCGTGCATTTAAAAAGGCGCTTGTTAAAGCTTTTTATGAATTAAAAAGCCAATCAAAAAATCATGATTTATTCTCTAGAGATAATGATTTATTTTCTTATGAAAGTTTAAAAGCTCCTGAGGGAATTGGTAAAGTTTTGGGAATGATTGCTGCGCGTTTATCGTATGTAAATGATCTACAAAAAGAGCTTGATCATTACAAATTGGTTACGACAGAAGCCAAGCGTGTCTTAACAAACGCTATTGCAAAAGCAGCGTAAATAACGGCGCGGGCGCGGCGGGGGCGCCCCTCTTTAAAATTCTTTCATTCAAAAAATTGTTTAAATATTAGATTAGGAGCTACCTATGACCACTAAAAATGTATCTAAAAAATATGAAATTACAGACGAAATTAAAGAAGTTAAAGATGCTGAAACCGGTCAACCTAGATACTTTTATCGTATTCGTGCATTAAGGGATTTTGATGATGTAAAAGCTGGGGACCTCGGTGGTTTTATTGAAAAGGAAAGCAACCTCTCTCATGATGGGAATTGCTGGGTGTATGATGATGCTATTGCAGCATATGATGCTGTCGTTAGTGAAAATGCTAAA
>NZ_JBHIPW010000001.1:0-101643 GCF_042196265.1 Bartonella sp. AP1QHHD | reverse complement strand
GTCTCGAAAGGTCCCTGTTTTAGGGTTAAAGGAACGGTATTTTTTCTTGCAATATTGAAGCCAATCAGATTCTAATGATTGCTGGAGTGGCTCATATGCCACCGTTTGCTGCACTTGATAAACTCTTTGATTTTGCGGAACTTTTTGATAAATTACCTGATTTTGTGGTACTATTTGATAAATCACTTGTGGCTGTTCTGGTTTTTTTAAAATTGTACCAAGAATCGTACCTGTTGCAAGACCAAGAATACCCACCGCTAAAGCATCTCCTGAGTTGTCTATATGAATATTACTGTGTTTTGTCTTTTTGCGCTCGACGTAATGATATGTTTTGTTTTCAACATGATGATAATGGTGGTGGTGATGATGATGTTGTTGTTCCGTCTTACTATGTTTGGCTACAGACCTTTCATGTTTGGCTTTAAATCTTCTCTTGTCGTCATCAGAACTCTTGTGGAAATCATCAACAAACTTTTGGAAATCATCAGATAAAAAGCTACGTTTTTTATCAGAACAATGGGAGCGAGAAAAACCGCAAGGCAGAATATCAGCTTTCTTCCTCATTTCCCTTATCGCATCATCTGTTTCTTTACGCATCTTCCTCATCATATCATCTATTTCTCTCGAGATAGAGTCACTACGATTCCATGCCATATCCGCAAGCGTTGCATTTAGCGGCATCAAAACGGTCACAGTTGACATTGCTGATAATACCGCTAACCTGATCACTTTTTTCATAATGATGCTCCTTGTGTAAATTCGTATTTTTCACATCCTACACGTTTCAAACTGAATAGAGCCTGAACAATTTTGGACTTTATTGTGACAAAAAAAATAAAAATTTATTTAGTTAAATCTGTCGCGGAGACAGTAAAATGAAATCATAACAGAATTTTGATTTCAATTAATGTACTCTGCTTGAGGTTAAATAATAAGTTTGTATTGATAGTACCCGATTTTTACTATGGGATATAAACTCTTTATTTATGGGTACTTTTTTATTGTTTGGTACAATATGAATTGAACAATAGATGTATGAATAAAAGTTATCATTTTTTATCATAGGCTTATGGTGCTATGATAAAGTCTTGTTTTACTTTATTTGTATTATAGAACAGTGTCTTATTTGAATATTTTCTTGTAAGGACAAATAATATTGAGTTAGATATCAGAGTATAACTGTATAAGATAATATATTTTAGGATTTTTTTGTAAAATGTTCTTTCTCATGTTGTCTTAGACAAATTGGAGCACCCTTGATGTTGGAGGTTGTCTATTTTTCGGATAACGCTGTTTGCTTTTGAGCTTTCGTCTTTTTTTAGAAGAGCTGAAGATTATTTTATGCGGTTTGAAATTTTTTGCTCCTTCATTGATTGCGTTTTTTTCGTTTTATTGTTGCTTGATTAGGGGTGTTTTTACGAGATTTTCCTTTTTGATTTTCCAAAATACCAGTGTCCATGGTTGGTCCCATGTGTGCAAGGTCTGGTTTGGAGAAAAGACTTGGTTGTAATACGCGCTCATGGGTGGATTGTTCGCTATGATGTGTTAAGGGATTTTCCGCGAGTTCTAGTTCTATCTTTTGTAATTGTTTGATTTCATCGCGAAGGCGTGCTGCTTCTTCAAAATTAAGATCAGCAGCTGCTTCATGCATTAATTTTTCGAGGTGTTTAATATGAGATGCTAAATTGTTGCCAACCATATTTTTTTTCTCGATGACATCAGGGATATTTGTATGAATATGGTTGTTTTCATAGCCTGAATTAAGAATATCTCCGATATTTTTTTTGATACTTTTCGGTGTGATATGGTGTTCTTCATTATAGGCTATTTGTTTTTGTCGACGTCTTTGTGTTTCCAGTAAGGCTCGTTCTATGGAACCAGTGATCGTATCTGCATAGAGGACAACACGGCCATCTACGTTACGTGCAGCACGTCCGATTGTTTGTATGAGGGAAGTTTCAGAGCGCAAAAAGCCCTCTTTATCGGCATCTAGAATGGCAACAAAACCACATTCTGGAATATCTAAGCCTTCTCGGAGCAAGTTAATACCGATGAGGACATCAAAGGTGCCAAGCCGAAGATCGCGTAGAATTTCAATGCGCTCTAATGTATCAATGTCAGAATGCATATAGCGGACACGAATGTCTTGTTCGTGGAGATATTCAGTTAAGTCTTCGGCCATACGCTTTGTGAGAACTGTCACCAATGTACGGTAGCCTTTTTGAATTGTTTTACGAATTTCATTCACAACATCATCGACTTGATTTTTGGCTGGACGAACCTCTGTTGGTGGGTCAACAAGCCCTGTGGGGCGAATAACTTGTTCTGCAAAAGTGCCGTGAGATTGTTCTATTTCCCACCGTCCAGGTGTTGCGGAGACAGCAATCGTTTGTGGGCGCATAGCATCCCATTCTTCAAAGCGCAAAGGACGGTTATCCATACAAGAAGGGAGGCGAAAACCATATTCTGCTAAGGTTGCTTTTCTACGAAAGTCACCTCGGTACATGCCACCAATTTGGGGAATGGTTACGTGGCTTTCATCGATAAAAACAAGAGCATTATTTGGAATGTATTCGAACAAGGTTGGTGGTGGTTCTCCGGGTTTTCGTCCCGTTAAATAGCGTGAATAATTCTCGATTCCAGAGCATGAGCCGGTAGTTTCCAACATTTCTAAATCAAAAATTGTACGTTGTTCTAAACGTTGTGCTTCTAAAAGACGTCCAGCCGCATTTAATTCATCGAGGCGTTGAACGAGTTCCATTTTGATCGATTTCATCGCTTGGTTAAGTGTTGGGCGTGGTGTTACGTAGTGTGAGTTGGCATAAATTTTAATCGATTGAAGATCACCTGTTTTTTGACCCGTTAGAGGATCAAATTCCGTAATTGTTTCCACTTCATCGCCAAAGAGCGAAATACGCCAAGCACGATCTTCGAGGTGGGCAGGGAAAATTTCGATTGTATCCCCTCGAACACGAAAGGAACCACGAATGAAATTGATATCTTGTCGATAATACTGTTGAGAGACTAAATCAGCCAAGAGTTTTCGTTGATTGAGTTTGTCCCCTTTTGCTATTTGGAAGGTCATAGCAGTATAAGTTTCTACTGAACCAATCCCGTAGATACAGGATACAGATGCGACAATAATGACGTCATCACGCTCTAAGACAGCACGTGTTGCAGCATGGCGCATACGGTCGATTTGTTCATTAATTGAGGATTCTTTTTCAATATAGGTATCAGAGCGTGCAACGTAGGCTTCTGGCTGATAATAGTCATAATAGGAAACAAAATATTCGACGGCATTATGGGGAAAAAAACTTTTAAATTCCCCATAAAGCTGCGCTGCTAGAGTTTTATTGGGAGCTAATATTAAAGCTGGACGCTGTGTTTTTTCAATGATATTGGCCATTGTATAGGTTTTTCCTGAGCCGGTAACACCCAAAAGCACTTGTGTACGTTCATTTTTTTGAATTCCCTCAACCAGAGTTTTAATGGCTTGAGGTTGATCCCCCGCTGGTTTAAAAGATGTTTCGAGTTGAAATGGAATACCACCTTCAGATTTTTCGGGACGAATAGGGCGGTGAGGTGTCCATAATGCACCATTCTTAAAAAGAGGATTACCTGAAGCAATAAGAGCAGAAAGAGCTTCTACTGTTGCAGTAACACCATTTTTCATTGTTGTATCCTTTGATAGAAAAGTGCTGGTGATTTTAAAGAAAATACTAATTTTTACAATTTCATTACGACAACAGCAAAACGTTATTGAACAGATTTGTTTTGGTTTATTGAAGCCTTCATTAGGATATTGATCAAGTTTTTTCTATGAGACAAATTCTTCGAAGTATTTCTTTGGAGGGAGCATATTTGTGGTTGTTCGTGAACACTATTGCATTTTTACCATGATGATATTCAAGAGGGCATAAGTTATTATGGCTGTTATGGAGAATAATCGGTACGTTTGGGCATTAAAGACATTGTATATGTGTGATAAAGATCATTTCCATCTTTAAATGAAAGATAACGAGATGACACCCAACCTATTTGAGTGTTATATCGGATATGGCACCAATTTCCTTCACAGTTTTTAACAAAAACTAATTCTCCAGCAGAGATTAAGCCGCAAAGTGCATACTGAGTGCTGGGACCTGTTCTAAAATTAAGATTTCTCGTAACAAAAGCATCTGCTGCCTCTGATATTGTTGTGGCTAAAAAGAAAGAGCCAAACATAAAAAAAATGACGATTTTTTTCATTTTTCTGTAAAGAATTTCTTTAGAGATTTTCTATCCTTCTCTCTTCATATTCCATATAATTTCTTTTACTAGATTATGATAAAACAGAAAAAAATACAATTCTTTCTTCTTTAGGATACTTTAAAGAGAAGAGTGAAGTTTAACGTTTTAAACACCAAAATGAGATGTTTTAATCACTATTTGTGCATGTTTTGTTTCCTTTATTTATTTTTGTATGGAAAACAGCGATACTGTACTATATAATAAAAAAGATCGTAGTTTTCGGATTCCAAAAGTAATTTTGGAAGCCGTTTTTTGTATTTTTATTAAACCTTCCGTGTAATAGAAAGGGACGGATTATGGAAAAAGTTCCGATGACTACAGCTGGTTTTGAGAGTCTTAAAGAAGAGTTGCGTTGGCGTCAACAACAGGAGCGTCCGCGAATTATTGAAGCAATTTCTGAGGCGCGTGCGCATGGTGATTTATCTGAAAATGCTGAGTATCATGCAGCTAAAGAAGCGCAAAGTCATAATGAGGGGCGTATAAATGAGCTTGAAGATTATATCGCACGAGCAGAAGTTATAGATGTCTCGCGTCTTTCAGGTAACAAAATAAAATTTGGCGCAACCATTAAACTCTTGGATGAGGACACTGAAGAAAAAAAAGTGTATCAGATCGTAGGAGATCAAGAAGCTGATGTAAAGGTTGGTAAAATCTCTATTTCTTCGCCTATCGCACGTGCACTTATTGGCAAGCAAGAAGGTGATGTGATTGAGGTGAATGCACCAGGTGGTGCGCATAATTACGAGATCATTAAGGTTCAGTACATCTAAATAACATATGGATTATTATGCGTGTATCTTTGGACGAAACTGAGATTATTGCGCCTCACTTGAAAAGGCGTTTATCGGGAGTAACATCTACGATTATTCAGCTTATTCCACTGCAACGCGAACAGGGTGTGCGTATATCCACTTTGGGGTTTGGTTTACCACGAACTTTACCGACACTTGCCTTTAAGGACCTTTTCGGACTTTGGAAAAGTCCGAAAGGGAAGCCATTTCGTATTTGGCATGCACGACGCAATATTGAGATGCTTTGCGGGGTGTTTTTACGCGATGTTTTGCGAATGAAGCTTAAACTCATCTTTACTTCGGCATCTCGACGCGAACACAAGCCTTTTACCAAATGGTTGCTTCGTCGTATGGATAAAGTTATCGCTACTAGTGTATGTACGGGAACCTATCTAGAAGTGCCTCATAAGGTTATTATGCATGGAGTGGATATTAGGCGTTTTTCACCCCCCAAAATTCCTGATGATTACTTTCCAGCAACTGGGGTGCCAGGAAAATATGCGGTAGGATGTTTTGGGCGCGTGCGCTATTTAAAGGGTACTGATTTGTTTGTGGACGCGATGATAGCATTATTGCCTGACTATCCCGAATGGACAGCACTTATCGCTGGTCGGACTACAGAACAGCATTATGGTTTTGAAAAGAAATTACGACAGAAGATTGCTGAAGCTGGTTTAAACGACCGCATTATTTTTCTTGGTGAAAGGCTTGATATACCTGTGTGGTATCGCCGTTTATCACTTTATGTAACTCCTTCTCGTTTGGAAGGTTTTGGTCTGACACCATTGGAGGCAATGGCATCACAGACGGCTGTAGTGGCGAGTGATGTAGGAATTTTTAAAGAATTGGTGGTCGAGGGAACAGGAACGGTTGTTCAAGCAGGAGATGGAGCGGCTTTAACAGCAGCAATTGAACCTTATTTTGCTGATGTAGAAAAAACATTGGCAGCCGGAAAGAAAGCTTTAACCCATGTTCGTACTCACTTTCCTTTGGAAAAAGAGGCAAGCAAGATTGAAAGTGTTTACAAAGAACTGTTTGCAGAAAAAACACTTTGATTATTATATCAAAAATCTTTTTGAGGAATGATAAAAGTATTTTCCTTAAAGGTTTTTCATAGTCATCAAGAAAACAGCTCAATGATATAAATGTTATTTTACAAAATTTATATTGTCTTTAGTAGCACGCTATAAAAAGTTCTCAAAATTTTGGATAAAATATTAAAAATGTATACGCTTGAGAGCGATATGTAGTTTATGATAAAGCATACTAAGAGAGAGGAAAGCTACTTTTATTCATTGATATTTTAGAATAAGAAAATAATGCTTTAACTCAAGTCTGGGGATTTATGCACTATCTTATACGGTGTCGTACTGATATTGTTCGTTTTGTAAGACTTAAATAGATAGCAAAAAAACGTTTTCTTGTCTTAAAAAGATAATGATGGTATCTCCATGAATAAAATAGTCGTACATATTTTCAATAAATTCATAATAAGATGGATTTAAGATCAATATATATATATGATTTTTATAGATAATTTACCTTTTCAATTTGAATAAGAGCTTTGAGTACCGTAAGATTTTCTCATGTAAAATCTGTTGATATTAAATTAATGAGAGCTATCTTCTTGTACATCACAATTGGAAGAAGGCATGTGGTGGATAAAAACTATTGAAGACAGGGTGTAAAGAGATTTCTTATAAATTGTCTGAAATGCAGGCTGTTACGATATTAGCAGAAAGAAAATAATATGGTGGTACTAATTTATATCTTGTTTTGTAGTAGCGACTTGCACCTTTATTATTTAAGTAAAAATGATGGTGCCCATTTTATATCTTTCATAAGGGCTGTCGTGAAATGGGGGTGATGAGTATTGTGAGATGTTTTTTACAAGCTTGTGAGTTCGTAATATAATAGCATTTTATTTTCTATAAGGGTGTAACTCTATTAAAAAGAAAAACACTTTTATCAGCAAATGTTCATATTTTTTCATGAGAGATTATTCGTAAAAAAGAATGTTCTATGCGTCCACTTTATTTGATAAAGAAGATCAATAAAGTGAAGTTTTATATGTTATGGCTTTGAGAATATCGGTATTTGATTGTTTTTGTTGAATTATTTTTATATCATTGATATGATGTTTTGTATGAAATTTTAGGAAATCTTCAGTAGATTGGGTGAGGAGTGAATATTATGACGCATACTGTTCTCGCCTTTTTATCTTGTCAATTTTTTATCATGGTAGCATAAAATACTCTATACATTAGAATTGTTCACGCCAGAAAGCGGGAATAAAAAGGACGAATATTGTTATGATTTCAAGGCGTCCAGCTAACATTAGAAAACTTAAAATCCATAAAGCATGATCGTTGATTGTAGAGAAATTACCAGTAGGGCCAATAATATCTCCAAAGCCTGGACCAACATTTGAAAGTGCGGTTAAGACCCCCGTAAAGGCAGAGGTAAAGTCAAGACCGGTTGTAAGCAAAAGTGCAGTGCCGATAACAAGGCAAAACATATAAAGACAGACAAAAAACAAAACGGCTTGAGCAACATCATTTGATATATTTGAGTGATCGTAGCGCGCTTTTACAACGACATTAGGAGAAAGAAGTTTTTCTATATTTGTTTGTGTAATACGCCAAAGAATAATGAGGCGATTGATTTTCATGCCACCAGAAGTAGAACCAGCACATCCGCCTGTAAAAGAAACAATAAAGAAAATTCCAAGCGCAAACGCTCCCCAAAGTTGATAATCTTCAGCGCTGTAACCGGTGGTGCTAATAATGGATGAAAGGTGAAAAATGACATCAAGAAAAATCAAGTAGAACGCGCGATGATCATAAAACCGTAGCCATGCCGCTAAAGCAAAGCTGAAAAGGAGAACGATATGGAGAAAAACAATCACTTGTGGGTCAAGGAAGCGTTTGGAGTGTCCAGGAAGGACTAATTTAACATAAAGTACGAAGGGTAAAGCAGAAAGCAACATGAAGATTGTTGAAATAATTAAGATGGCTGGTGTATCAGAAAAATAGCCAAAAGAAGCATCATGCGTTGAAAAACCAGCTGTTGCTACTGTACTCATTGCATGGTTAATGGCATCAAATAAATTCATGCCTGCAGCAAAATAAGAAAGCATACAAGCCAATGTTAACCCAACATAAGCGATGATAATTCCGTTAGCAATTTGGTTGATGCGAGGCAATATTTTTTCAGATTTATCAGATGATTCCATATGAAAAAGCCGCACGCCACCCACACGCAGTGAAGGCAAAATTAAGAGGGCTAAACCGATAAAACCAATGCCCCCAATCCAGCATATAAGAGAACGCCATAATAAAATACTTCGCGATAAATTATCAAGATCAGAAAGGACTGTGGAGCCTGTTGTTGTAATTCCAGAAACAGATTCAAAAATGGCTCCTGCTAGAGAAATGGGAAGAGGAGAAAGATAAAGAGGTAAGGCACCTACGATGCTTCCTGTAAGCCAAAGACAAACAGTGAGCATAAAGCCAAGTCGTGCTGAAAAACGACAAGTAGCTCCCTTAGTTGCTAGAAGAATCAGCGTTGCTAACATGGTGGTTATGGCACAAGAATAGAGAAAGCTTATCCAATTACGATTGTTGTCGTGCAAATCCACAAAAATTGGCAAAAGCATTGCTCCTCCCATGATTAAGGCAAAACGTGCACAGACATTGATAATAAATTGAAAAATGATCGTTCCCTATCTTTGTATCTCTTTTTATTATGGTTTTGTGCTCATAAGAAGTTACATTTTTCTCTTTATAGGATAAGGATTAATTCTTAACATTAGCGTGCCTTGATGAATTAGTAATCAGACCTTTTCATAAAACTTGAAAAGAAGTATACATAACATAATTAGGGCTCTTGAAAAATATTTTTTTAAAAGGCTGCATTCCGTTATCATTTATAGAATAATTAAGTTATAATAAAGTGAAGGGGATTTAATGGTACAATCGCATATTCGTCTGCTGATTATTGGCTCAGGTCCGGCTGGTTATACAGCGGCGATCTATGCAGCAAGAGCAATGCTTAAGCCTGTTTTGGTGACGGGCTTGCAGCAGGGGGGACAATTGACAATTACAACTGATGTTGAGAATTATCCAGGTTTTGCAGATCCCATTCAAGGACCATGGTTGATGGAACAAATGGCGAAACAAGCTGAGAATATGGGGACAAAAATTGTCTATGATACAATTATAAAGGCTGATTTGTTGAAGTATCCTTTTGTCTTATATGGGGATTCAGGAACACAATATTCTTGTGATGCACTGATTATTGCAACAGGAGCTCAAGCGCGCTGGCTTGGTTTAGAAAGTGAACAGACCTTTATGGGCGGAGGTGTTTCTGCTTGTGCTACATGTGATGGCTTTTTTTATCGTGATAAGGACGTTATTGTCGTGGGAGGAGGAAATACGGCTGTTGAAGAAGCACTTTATTTATCGCATTTGGCTAAAAGTGTAAGCGTGGTTCACAGGCGGGGGCAGTTTCGGGCAGAAAAAATTTTGCAAGATAGGTTGCGGGCTTGTAATAATGTACGTGTTCTTTGGGATCATGTGGTTGAAGAAATTGTGGGGCTGCCAGCTCAAGATTCAATGGGCGCTGTTGTAACAGGGGCACGTCTGAAAAATGTTAAGACAGGTCACGAGATGAAAGTGAATGCAGAGGGCATATTTATTGCCATTGGGCATGATCCTGCTGTTTCTCTGTTTGAAGGACAGCTGAAACAAAAACGAGGCGGCTATTTATGGACAGCACCGGACTCAACAGCAACAAGCATTGCTGGTGTTTTTGCTGCTGGGGATGTGACAGATGAAACATTCCGCCAAGCTGTAACAGCTGCGGGAAGAGGATGTATGGCAGCGTTGGAAGCAGAACGGTTTTTGGATATACCCAAGCGTTAGTCACTCATTGAGAACATAGAGAATATAGAGGTAGAATTAATTGTGGCGCCACCGTTGGATTGGGATAAGTTAAGGGTTTTTCACGCTGCAGCAGAAGCGGGATCTTTTACGCATGCTGCTCAAAAACTTCATTTATCTCAATCAGCCGTTTCACGACAGGTTTCGGCTTTAGAACAAGAGGTTGGGGTATCCTTATTTCAACGTCATGCGCGTGGTTTGATTCTTACAGAACAGGGAGAAACTCTTTATCGTACAGCTCATGATGTTTTGATGAAGCTTGAAAGTGTGCGTTTGCAATTAAGTGAAAGCTATGCAAAACCAACGGGGCACTTGCGTGTGACCTCGACCTTTGGAATGGGGGCAGGGTGGATTGCAGAGCGTATGCCAGAATTTCTTAGTCTTTATCCTGATATGCAGGTTCAGCTTTTGCTTTCCGATGAAGAGCTTGATTTGACAATGTGTCATGCGGATTGTGCTGTTCGCTTGCATCAACCCAAACAACCTGATCTTATACAAAGAAAACTCTTTACAATTCATATGCATGTTTATGCTTCGGAAAAGTATATTGCAAATTATGGAAAGCCGGAAAAATTGTCTGATCTCGATGAGCATCGTATTATTTCGTTCGGTGAACCTGTTCCACCTTATTTATCTGGTTTAAATTGGTTGGAAAAGGCTGGTAGAAGTGATGGATCATTGCGCGTTTCAGTTCTACAAATCAACAATATCATCTCAATAAAGAATGCGCTTATGCGTGATCTTGGGATTGCTGTGCTTCCTGATTATATCGTCAATAATGATGAGCATTTAGTGCGTCTTTTTCCTGATATGGTTGATATTCCTTCTTTTGATACTTTTTTTTGTTATCCTTATAATTTAAAGAATTTGGCAAGGTTAAATGCTTTTCGAGATTATATTTTTTTAAAAGCTCGCCAGTGGTCTTTTTAATATTAATATCTTAATTTATAAGGAATAATTAGCTGTGTGGGTAAATATTTTTGAAAAGAGGGATAAATGTTTTTTCTGAATACTAGCAACCATGAGGGCTATTATATATTGAAAAATGGACAATCGTGTGATGGTGTAGTTAACATTTTTACTATTTAATTAAAGAGAGTGGTACATGATGGAGACAAATTTAAAGCTATGTGTTTATTGCATAGCAGATACGCTTAAGTCTTTGTTGTGCTTTTCCTTATAAAATGACATAGAATACTATCTCTTGATTATGTTGCCTCCCAGTTTCGTTTTCTTGAGTGTTCCCTTACGAAGATCTATCAGATTGATTTTATCTCTGAGGATTTTCCAAATTTGCCGGACATATGTCCGGCTTTTTTTTAATTTTTGAAAGAGTCCCTAGAAATTGCAATATATGGGAAGATGATAAAGAAAAAATTTCGAAACTGGTGGATATCCAACAATTTTTTAAGAATACTAAAATTCAATGAGGAGTTTGAGAGGGGGTATTCTATTGTACTGTAAAAGTCTGTCTTTTAGGGGCGTGATATAAAATATTTAAAACCTTATACATGAAGTGCTTTTTATTAGAATGTGAGGTGAATATTTAAGGCAGGTCTTGTTCATAAAGCCTATGAAGTAAATCAAGTAGTTATTAAATAGAACTTAAAGGAAACTGGATTGTTTACACAACGATGGGAGGTGGCTTCTTCTTCGTTTTAGGACGAAGAAGAAGCTGAGAAATAGAAGAGATTTTATTGTAAGGGCCTTTGATTATAAGGGCAATTGTGTTTAAAAGTGCTCGGTCTTTTTTAGAGTTATAAATTGAATGGAGAAAGTAGAATAGGCTTGTCATCTCTTATGATAATAGACCGATTCATTTATTTGATAGCTAAATTTTTTTGATCTTTATCTACAGCATCTATTTTTGTGTTTATTCATAGATATTTTTGCTGAATCGATAGATTTAGACCATGACACAGTTTCAGATATTTTCTCGGATATACTAACATTCGGCAAAAAACAATCACAAGAGATGATATTAAAAATTTTAAATTAAACTGTTGCAAAAACGCTGTATACGTATACAAGCTTTTTCAAGTAATTCTTCTGATGTTGCATAAGAAATACGAAAAGCTGATCCAAGTCCAAAAGCAGATCCTTGGACGACAGCAACAGCTTCTGTTTCTAGAAGCGCTATGGCAAAGTCTTCATCATTCGTAATACGTTGACCATTGGGTGTTTTCTTTCCAATAAGTCCGGTGCAAGAAGGATAAACATAAAAAGCACCCTCAGGCGTTGGACAGTGAATGCCAGGAGCTTGATTTAGCATGGAGACAACGAGATCACGGCGTGCTTGAAAAATATTTTTATTTTTAGCAATAAAGTCTTGTGGCCCGTTGAGTGCTTCAACCGCAGCCCATTGTGAAATGACACTTGTTCCAGATGTTTGCTGTCCTTGAATGGTATCCATGGCTTTAATTAATTCTTGTGGTCCGCCTGCATAACCGATTCTCCATCCCGTCATCGCATAGGCTTTAGAAACACCATTCATTGTGAGTGTACGCTCATAAAGCGCTGGTTCTACTTGAGCTGGAGTCACAAAGGTAAAACCCTCATATGTGAGATGTTCATATATATCATCGGAAAGGATATAAACATGAGGATATTTTACTAAAACATCTGTGAGTTTTTTCAATTCATTATGTGTATAAGCGGCACCTGATGGATTTGAAGGAGAGTTAAAGATGAACCATTTGGTTTTGGGGGTAATGGCAGCTTCTAGCTCTTGTGGTTGGAGTTTATAAGAAAATTCGGCTTTTGTTTCTAAAAAGACAGGCGTACCATCGTTGAGTGCGACCATTTCTGGATAACTAACCCAATAAGGGGATGGAATGATGACCTCATCTCCTTTATTCAAAGTTGCCATGAATGCATTAAAGAGAATTTGTTTTCCACCAGTACCAACAATAATTTGTTCTGGTTGATAAAGAAGGTTATTTTCTCTTTTAAACTTTGCAGAAATTGCTTGGCGCAATTCTGGAATTCCAGATATGGGAGGGTATTTTGTTTCTCCCCTTCGAATAGCTTCAATAGCCGCGTTTTTGATGTTGTCTGGGGTATCAAAGTCTGGCTCTCCAGCACTTAAAGCAATAACATTGCACCCTAATGCTTTTAAATGACGGGCCTTTTGAGAAGCAGCAATTGTTGCAGAAGGTTTGATACGAGACAGTTTGTCGGCAATAAAAGCCATAATTTTAAATCCTTATATTATATCAACAAATGGTTATTGCTTTAAGGATATTCTATAAGAGATTATATTGTATGCAATAAAAAACTTCCAAAATACTCTTACACGGGCTTTATATTCTTCTTTTTTGAGATATTTTACAAGATAATCTCTTCGTAGATTTTATGAAAGTTTTTGAGGAAGTATAAAAGAGGTTTGATGAATTGTGCAAAGGAGATAAACAGTCTTTTATTTTAACAAGGTAAAATAATGCTTTATACAAAATAAAAAATCTTCGTCGTTACAGACGAAGATTTCTAAATAAAATATTGCAGAATTTAAACTTTAAAGTGCTGCAAGGTTACCAGCGGCAAATTTTCCTGAACGACGATCTTGAAGAACATCATAAGAGATTTTTTGCCCTTCATTAAGACTGTTTAGACCTGAACGCTCGACGGCAGAAATGTGTACAAATACATCTGCACTACCATCACTAGGCTGAATGAATCCGAAACCTTTTGTTGTATTAAACCACTTAACTGTTCCTGTAGACATAGGAAACTCCTTAGAATATATAATTATATTGAGCATTGAAGCTTTTATTCCTTCAATACGGTTGTAGATCGAAATTAGGTGGGAGAAGTTTCGTCGAAAGTGCAGATTGCACAGGAAAGAAAGTCACGTAACCGAAAATTCGATGAAACCTCTATAAAAGTTTTTAGAACAAAAAGCAAGTCTTAATCAATTTTTATATAAAGAAAAAATAAGAAAACAGTGTACATTTTGCTAAGTAGAAAAAAATTCAACTAAAATAACTTTGTAGTGAACGTACCTCAAGGTGCCTTTTTTTGAGTGCTTTGATCGCTTCTACGACGGCTTCGGCTCCAGATATTGTTGTATAATAGGGAACATTTTGCATGAGTGCTGCATAACGTAATGATTTTGAGTCTGAGATGGCACTGGCAGTGCTAGTTGTATTAAAAATCAATTGAATTTGGCGATTACGAATAGCATCTTCAATATGGGGGTGTCCCTCTAGAACTTTGTTGATTTTTTTTGCTTCAACGTGGTGTTCGGTGAGAAATTTTTGTGTTCCACTTGTGGCGACAACAGAAAAGCCAAGCTCAGTTAAACGTTTTACAGGATTTAAGATGCGTTTTTTATCTTCATCCCTTACAGAAACGAACAAAGTTCCCTCTTTAGGGAGTTTTACACCAGCTCCAAGTTGGGCTTTAGCAAAAGCAAGCGAAAATTCATAGTCAAGACCCATAACTTCACCGGTTGAGCGCATTTCTGGACCAAGAAGTGTATCAACACCTGAAAAACGAGCAAAAGGAAACACTGCTTCCTTGACAGCAATATGTTGTTTTTTCTGCAAAGAAGGTAATCCACCATAAGCTTGAAGAGCATCATGAAGCGTTTCTCCTGCCATAATACGTGCAGCCATTTTAGCAATAGGGCGACCAATCGTTTTTGCAACAAATGGGACAGTACGTGAAGCACGGGGATTGACTTCTAAGACATAAATGGTGTCATCTTTTATAGCATATTGTACATTCATTAAGCCGCGAACATGAAGTGCTTGTGCTAATGCTTTGGTTTGGCGCTCTAATTCAGTAACTATTTTATTTGAGAGCGTATGGACTGGTAAAGAACATGCTGAATCACCAGAGTGGATACCAGCTTCTTCAATGTGTTCCATAATACCAACGATTAGTGTTTCTTTGCCATCACATAGACAATCGACGTCTACTTCAATTGCTTCTGTTAAATAGGTATCAAAGAGAAGCGGATTTTTACCAAGCAATATATTGATTTGTCCTGTTGTGTCGTTAGGATAACGGACTTTGATATCTTCTGAAATTAATTCGGGGACACTCTCAAGTAAATAATTTTGTAAGCTACGTTCATCACGGATAATTTGCATAGCACGTCCTCCTAAAACATAAGAGGGACGTACAACCAAGGGGAAGCCTAGTTCGTGGGCAATGAGGCGTGCCTGTTCAATGGAGTGGGCAATACCATTTTTAGGTTGTGTTAAATTAAGTTTAAATAACAGTTTTTGAAAGCGATCTCTATCTTCTGCTAAGTCGATAGCGTCAGGTGAAGTACCTAGGATGGGGATGTTGTGTTTTTCTAGAGCGCTTGCCAATTTCAAGGGTGTTTGTCCGCCAAATTGGACGATGACTCCAACCAAATCTCCTTTTTCCTGTTCTGCTTCTAAAATAGCGATAACGTCTTCTGTTGTTAAAGATTCAAAGTAAAGGCGATCAGAGGTATCATAGTCGGTTGAAACTGTTTCAGGATTACAGTTAATCATAATCGCCTCAAATCCTGCATCACGCAGTGCAAAAGCAGCGTGGCAGCAACAGTAATCAAATTCAATACCTTGCCCAATGCGGTTTGGTCCACCGCCTAAAATAGCAATTTTTTTGCGTTCAGAAACGTGTGCTTCCGAGTGCTCTACACCTGCAAAGGGAACTTCATATGTTGAATACATATAGGCTGTAGGAGAAGAAAATTCAGCGGCACAAGTATCAATCCGTTTGAAGACGTGTTTAACATTCAGTGATTTGCGTAAAGCTGCGATATAATCGGGTTCTTTCCCTGTAAGGGAGGCTAATCGCGCATCTGAAAAGCCCATAGCTTTTAACATACGTAAGTTATCTGCGTCTTGGGGTAATCCATGAATGCGGATACGCTGCTCCATTTCAATGATGGAGGCTATTTGTTCTAAAAACCACGGATCAATTTTGCTAATTTGGTGAATCTCATTTAAGGGTAAGCCTGTGCGCATGGCTTGAGCAATATAGCGTAGACGATCAGGGCTTGGTATGGCAATGGCTGAGCGTATAGAACTTTTTTCATCACCTTCAGCATGCTCTGGAATCACAATTTCATCAAGCCCCGTAAGCCCTGTTTCAAGTCCACGGAGTGCTTTTTGTAACGATTCTTGAAAAGTGCGTCCAATTGCCATGACTTCTCCTACAGATTTCATCGCAGTTGTTAGGACAGGTGATGAACCGGGAAACTTTTCGAACGCAAAACGAGGAATTTTTGTCACAATATAGTCAATAGAAGGCTCAAATGATGCTGGTGTTGCACCACCCGTGATATCATTTTTTAATTCATCAAGTGTATAACCAACAGCCAGTTTAGCCGCTACTTTAGCAATGGGAAACCCCGTTGCTTTTGAAGCAAGCGCTGAAGAGCGAGAAACACGCGGATTCATTTCAATAACAATGAGGCGCCCATTTTCAGGATTGACAGCAAACTGTACATTGGATCCCCCCGTTTCAACGCCAATTTCACGCAAAACAGCAATCGAAGCATTACGCATACATTGATATTCTTTATCGGTTAAGGTGAGAGCAGGTGCTACAGTGATCGAATCACCGGTATGAATCCCCATTGGATCAATGTTTTCAATAGAACAAACGATGATACAATTGTCGTTCTTATCACGAACAACTTCCATCTCATATTCTTTCCACCCTAAAACACTTTCTTCAATTAATACTTCTGTTGTTGGTGAAGCTTCAAGCCCACGTTCAATAATTTCATAGAATTCAGAGCGGTTATAAGCGATTCCACCACCAGTTCCACCAAGGGTAAATGAAGGACGAATAATAGCTGGAAGCCCAACAACATCAAGAGCTTGAACTGCTTTTGCTGTTGCATGGGCGATATAATGTTGTTTGCGATCAGCTTCGGTATGTCGCCAGTTGCGCTCAAGTTCTTCGAGTGCTTTGTCAAGCGCAGCACCAGAAAGCTTTGCTTTAAGTTCAGCACACGTTTTTGCGTGTTGTTGGCGATTTTCTTCTTTCAGTTCTGTTGCATTGGCTAACATAGAGCGTGGCGTTTCCAAACCGATTTTTGCCATCGCTTGGCGGAATAAAGCACGATCTTCAGCTTTATCAATAGCATCAGCATTGGCTCCTATCATTTCAACATGATAGCGGTCTAAAATACCCATACGCTTTAATGATAAAGCAGTATTGAGGGCTGTTTGTCCTCCCATAGTGGGTAAAAGGGCATCGGGACGCTCGTGGGCAATAATTTTGGCAACTATTTCAGGAGTAATGGGCTCTATATAAGTTGCATCAGCTAGATCTGGATCTGTCATAATCGTGGCAGGATTAGAATTTACCAAAATAATTCGGTAACCTTCTTCTTTTAATGCTTTACAGGCTTGAGTGCCTGAATAATCAAATTCACATGCCTGACCAATGATAATAGGTCCTGCTCCAATGATAAGAATAGATTTTATATCTGTGCGTTTGGGCATGACTTTTTCCTATGACAAATATCTATGTGCGATTGTTGCGGGCAAAATATTTCAGTTCTGAGGCTACAATCATTTTATAAGTTAAGTGACAAAGAAAGTAAGCATTAAAATACCTTTTCCATGCTTTTTTTCATAAAATTGAAGATAAATTTCTTTTTTGAGTTGAGTCATCTCATCAGTCTATCAAAAGTATGACCTTTGATAAAAAAATAATAACAGTGCTCCAACAAATTAGAATATTCAAGCATACGTGGAGCATAAAAAGCCAGAACATCTTTCCAATCCATTGCCTGCATATTTTGTGTTTTATGACGTTTTTTGCCTAAGAGAGCACGCGCTTTTTCTGTTGCTTGTAAGACATAAGCCATTATTTATGGTTCAATGGGATTTCGTAAAATGAAATAGAAAGCTTATCGTGTTGTTCCGTAAAATACTGCCGTTTAGAGCTGTGATATAAGGTATGAAAATTTACCACATTAAGGTGTTTTTTGTTAGAGTGTATGATAGAATTCAGGACAGGATTTGTCTGTAGAGAGCTTATGAAATAAACCATATAAAATGGTTTCAGTTGGAATCTGTTATATAAAAAGCAAGATTGTTGATAGATCGGCTCTGGTCGAAGTTTCCGTTTTAGGGTAGGAAGACAGTCAATCTATGTATCTTTCCATTTCATAAAAGGGTGAGAGTGTATTTTAATACAATGGCTAAGGATATAATTTCAGAATGATTTTGTTTGTTTTTAAAAGATAGTGAATACTCTCCTTTTACTTTATTGATGATGTTCAAGACTTATTTAAAATATAAAGAAGGCTAAAATGCTGAACATTTCCCAAACGAGATTCTGTTTGAAAGATGTATCAATAGGAAAGCTTTTGGTGGCTAGGTCTCAAAAAGGGATTTGTCATATAGCGTTAGGAGACACTATAGAGCAATTATTACAGGAGTTTACGATACGCTTTGGTGATGCACAACAAGTTGTAGGTGACAATACATTTAAGAGAGAAGTTGCCCATATTATAGCCATGATAGAAACACCTAAGCTGGTAAGAAAATATAATTTTCCCTTAGATATAAATGGTACAGTTTTTCAACGACAAGTATGGGCAGTATTATGTGATATACCATGTGGTGAAACAATTTCCTATGAGATCTTAGCGTGCCGTATTGGTATGCCGAAAGCTTTTCGTGCCGTTGCTAATGCCTGTGCACGTAACGAATTGGCTGTTATCATTCCTTGTCATCGTGTTGTGCGTAAAAATGGTTTTATTTCAGGGTATCGTTGGGGGGACAAACGGAAACAGATTTTACTACAACGAGAACAAAATGGAGAAATTTAACTTTGTGTGATGGGCATTATAATCGTTACAGTTGTTCCTTTCATTTCTTTTGAAGTAATTTCAAGTTTTCCTTTGTGGAGTTCTAGCAAGGAGCGTGAAATGGCTAAGCCAAGACCTGAGCCCGTATGAGATTTAGTAAGCTGATTTTCAACTTGTTCAAAAGGTTGCCCAAGTTTTTTAATTGCTGATTGGGGAATACCAACACCTGTATCTGTAATTTTAAAAATAAGATTATTTTTTTTCTTGAAAGCGCAGACATCAATATTTCCACCAGAAGGCGTAAATTTAACGGCATTAGAGATGAGATTAAGGAAAATCTGTTTCATTGCACGACCATCAACTTCAGCATGAAGTTCTGGGGTAATGTTTGTTGTAACAACAATATTTTTTTCTTGAGCTTGAGGCGTTAATGTTCGTACTGCTTCACTAATGATGGGCTCAAGATCGGTATTTTTACAATCAAGCGTAAATCTTCCTGCTTCGATTTTTGACATATCAAGGATGTCATTGATAAGGGTTAGAAGATGGGTTCCTGAATTGTAAATATCATGCATATATTCCTTATAGCGTTGTGAACCAAGAGGACCAAAAGTTGATTGCAACATGATGTCTGAAAAACCAAGAATAGCATTCAGAGGCGTGCGCAATTCATGAGACATATTGGCTAAAAATTCTGATTTAGCCTTATTAGCACTTTCGGCGCGTTCTTTTTCTGCTTTCAAACTTTTATTAAGTTTTTCAACTTCTGTCGCGCGTTGTTGAGCACTCCCTCGCGCGCGCTTGAGTTCTTGAATGAAAGAAAAAAGACGCCTTTCACTGTCTTCAAATTTTTCCTGTTGTTGTTTAAGCTCAGAAATGTCAGTACCAATACAAACCAATCCTCCATCTTGGGTTCGTCGTTCGTTAATTTTGAGCCAACAACCATCTGCCGTTTGGCGAATACTGGTTAAGTTACCAGTACCATCATCTTTAAGGGGATATTCACTGAGTGCAGGGCGTGCCATGGCTTCGACGGTTGCACGTTGGATACCTGATTGTAGAATTTGTTTAGGAATAGCGGCATATTCGCAAAATTTGCTGTTGGACATGACTAAACGTCCTTCAGCATCCCACAAGACGAAAGATTCTGAAATGTTTTCAATCGCATCACGGATACGAAGGTCGGCTTGCGCCGTTTGTTCAGCCAATTGTTGCTGTTCACTAATATCGAAGGAAATACCAACCAAATGGGGTTCTTCTTCTTCAGTCACTTCGGCACGAATGCGCATCCATACATAATGACCATCAGCATGACGCATAGGAACGTTAATATCGATATGCTTTTTTTTACCGCTCATTAATTCCTGAGCAAGGTCAAAAAAATTCGCATCATTTGGATTGATAATGGCGCTAATTTGGGAAATTGAGAGCAATGCATCTTGAGGGACATAGCCGAGCATTTCGTACATTGCTTGTGACCAGTAGACGCGTCCACTTGCCATATTCCAATCCCATAGTCCACAGCGTCCACGCATCATTGCCATATCAATACGGTTTTGAATTTTTTCTGAAACAAGATCTGTTTTGCGTGCTCGTACAATTTGGTTATAATAAGCATAAAGAAGAGCGAGGATAACGCCACTAGTTCCAATGAACATGGTTATATTTAACGAGAGAGCTTTCCGCCATTCCATGTAAATATGTTGCATTTTTTCACTGATGAATACCCCATATTGTCCATTTTCTGTTTGCTGAAAGGAAGCAAGAGCAGGAATATCTTTTCCTATTGTAATTTTCATGATTCCAGCATGTTTTCCTAGAGCTTGTAAAGTAATGCTTTCAGAGGTAAAATCCTGTAAGGGTTTTCCTAAGACAATCTCGGAACTTGATGAAGCTAGGACATTGCCTTTTTGATCGACAATAGCAATAACAGCGCTGGTTTTTATAAAACCTTTGTTACGAAAATTGGTTAGGATATTTTGTAAATGATTATGAGAAAGAGCAGCAGCTTTTCCTTGTCGAGTGGCGGCAAGTAAGTCACGGTCGATTGTATTGGTAATATGAGAAGCTAAGAGAGTGATGGTAGAATGCGTGTTTTTATCAATTGTGTTGCGCCAATCATAGATTGATAGGAAACGGATTGCTGCTAGTATAACAAGAAATGCAAGAATTACAAATGGGAGTGAACGTCGCAGCCAAGGTTCAATAAAAAGAAGTTTTTTATAGGCAGAACCAGAAAATAGATTGGTACGCTCTGTCCGCTCCTTGCGACTTTGAGCGCTTGATTTTGAATCAGCATACACCTCCCTTGGCGCATTATATGCGTCCAATTTAGCCATCTCGCGTTCCTTTAATTCTGGAATAATGTGATTTAAAAACTGCTTCGATATTCATAGTAACCCCATCGAGTGCAATGAATCAAAACAGGAGTCTTCTGTCCAGTCTTTTTTTTAAAAAAAATAATTTTACTTTTATGATTTTGGAATATGAAAAGAAAAAAGTACTTTAAACGTGATCTATAAACAGGCTTAGATTGCCTGTTTATAGATTTAATGATGATCGAATAGTTTATAGAATTTATTTTAAAAAATATTATAGCATATTGATTTAAAATATTTTTTTGTTTCAAGTGAGCAGACGGTTGATGATATCAGCAACATCGCTTGATAATTTTGGCGCAGCAGCAATCATTTTTAATTCAGTTTCAAGTTTTTGTTGTCGAATAGGTTCTAATTGTCGCCAAGAGCGCATCATTGTTAATAATCGTGAAGCAAGCTGTGGATTTTTTTTGTCAATTTCCAAAATGACTTGGCAAAGAAAATGATAAGATGCTCCATCCATCCTATTAAAGCCCGTGAGATTGTTAGAGGCAAAAACACCGATTAGGGAACGTACACGATTAGGATTATCTTGTGAAAACAGCGGATGTTGCATAAGCTTTTGAACATTCTCGAGTGTTGATGTGCTAGCAACCATTGCTTGAATAGAAAACCATTTATCCATGACCAAAGGGTCATGCCGATAGCGGTTTTCAAAATCATTTAAGGAATTTTGTGCCTGCTCACTTTCATTAAAACGCTTCACGAGAACAGCGATACTCGCCATACGGTCAGTCATATTATCAGCTGTTGCATACTGTATAGCAGCTCGATTTGGATTGGCTTCAGCAATGGAAAGGTAATCCAGTATGATATTCTTTAATGCTCGCTTTCCAGCTTGTGCAGTGTTTGGTGAATAGGGCTCTTGGGTTTGCATTTGTCCATAGAATTTTGTTAAGAGCTCTTGATGAGTTTGTGCAAGTGAAGCTAAAAACTGATGGCGGACATAATGAATACGATCTGGATCAATATTTTTACCGATTGTATGAGCAAGCTCAACTTCACTAGGTAAATTTAAACAGAAGGCACGAAATTCAGGCTCTAAGGTTTCATCTGTTATGATCGTTTCAATCAGCTTTAGCAAAGCAGAAGGGAGTGTTGCTTTTTCTTGTGTTTTATCTTGAATGCTGTGAATCAAAGCTTGCGTCATTAAATGATTAAGAGATTGCCAGCGATTGATGTGATTGTCATCATGTTGTGCAAGAAAAATAAGTTCTCTTTCATTGAATGGAGTGTGTAGAATGATTGGTGCTGAAAAGTCTCGCAGCAGTGATAAAACGGGTTTTTCACGCAGTCCCTTTAATGTAAACGTTTGGCTTTCCTTGGATAAAAGCATAACATTTGATTGAATATCTGTATCTGCTTCATAGGTGAGGTTTTCTCCGTTAGATCCTAACAAGCCAAATACGATAGGGATAAGCATAGGCTTTTTTGTATTTTGTTGTGGGGTTGCGGGAATATGTTGCTTTGTATGAATTGTTAAAACACCATCGCTATAATGACTATCGATTTCTACATTGGGTGTTCCTGCTTGTTCATACCATAGCATGAATTGGGAGAAGTCTTGACCAGACACTTCAGCAAAACAGGTAATAAAATCTTCAATTGTACAAGCTTGTCCATCATGACGTTGAAAATAAAGATCAGTGCCTTTACGAAACAGAGTAGGACCTAAAATAGTTCGTATCATGCGAACAACTTCAGCACCTTTTTCATAAACAGTTGTGGTGTAAAAATTATTAATTTGGCTATATTGACGAGGACGTACAGGATGCGCAAGAGGTCCTGCGTCTTCTGCAAATTGCGTCGCTTTTAATGCTTTTACATTTTCAATTCGCTGTAGGCTGCGTACATTTTGATCTGATGAAAATTCCTGATCACGATAAACAGTGAATCCTTCTTTTAAACAGAGTTGAAACCAATCGCGACAGGTAACACGATTACCGCTCCAATTATGGAAATATTCATGTGCAATGACACGTTCAACATTTCTATAATCCTGATCGGTTGCTGTTTCAGGATCGACAAGAACATATTTATCATTAAAAACGTTAAGGCCTTTGTTTTCCATTGCTCCCATGTTAAAGTCGGACACAGCAACAATATTGAAAACATCAAGATCATATTCGCGCCCAAAACATTGTTCATCCCAACGCATGGAACGTTTAAGAGCATCCATTGCATAGGTTGCGCGTTTGGTTTTTCCTTTTTCTACATAGATACCAAGCTCAATACGTCGTCCAGATACAGTTGTAAAATGGTCTTCTAACTTATCAAGATCTCCACCTACTAAAGCAAAGAGATAAGATGGTTTGGGATAAGGATCTTCCCAAATGGCAAAATGGCGATTATTCTCTAAAGTTCCTGTTTCCACCAGATTACCATTTGAAAGCAAGATTGGGATTGTTTGGGTATCTGCTTCAATTTTCACTCTATAGGTAGAAAGAACATCTGGGCGGTCGTAAAAATAAGTAATACGACGAAAACCTTCCGATTCGCATTGTGAGCAATAAACACCATTTGAAAGATAAAGCCCCATAAGTTGGCGGTTGCTTTCAGGATTCAGTTCCGTAACCAATTTCAATGTAAAAGGAGCCGGTGGTGGCGTTGTAATTTCTAAACGTGAAGGCGTCACTTTATAAGTGTTTGGGGCTAATATCTCATCATTAATAGAAACGGAAATTAAAGTAAGATCATCACCAGAAAGAACAAGAGGTGTTAATTCTTTTGTATCGTGACGGGATTCAATAGACAATATGACTGTAACATAGGTTTTTGTCGGTGCCAATTGGAAAGAAAGTTGTGTTTTAGGGATAACGTAAGGGGTTGGTTGGTAGTCTTCCAAACGATAAATAGATGTTATTGGCTGTTTCATAGTTTTTTCCCATTTTTATTTTAAGGGTTAAAGAAGGGTGTTTTAATTTTAGAAGCAAGATAGGATTAAAGAATTACAAAAGGCTGTCGAGGCGATTTTTTACTTCTAAGAAGTCTATCCATGTAAGCTTCTTTTGACTAGGGGTTCTAAGAAGGTAAGCTGGGTGGAAAGTTGGCATAACAGGTATTTTTATATTATCCTCGCTTTCATAGATATGCCATTTCCCTCTTGTTCGGATAATCCCATTTTGAGATCCAGTAAGAAACTGTGCAGCAACGCCTCCCAGTGCTATAAGAACACGAGGACGCGCTAAATAAATGTGCCGTTCAATAAAAGGGCGGCACAAGGCAACTTCTCTTGGTGTTGGTGTACGATTTCCTGGTGGACGCCAAGGAATAGTGTTGGCAATGTAAACATTATTTCTTGTTAAGCCAATTGATGCGAGGATTTTATTAAGCAACATCCCAGCTTTTCCCACAAAAGGAATTCCTTGTATATCCTCGTCTCGTCCTGGTGCTTCGCCTATAAGCATCAGGGGGCTTCCTGCTGTTCCATCTGAAAAACAGGTATTTTTTGCTGTCAATTTTAATGAACAGCCATTAAATGCAAGGAGAGCAGATTTTAATTCATCAAGTGTCTTTGCACTTTTTGCACTCTCTATAGCTGTGGATTCATTTTGTATAGTCCTAGAGTTATGCAGCTGATGATGATCTAATTTTACGGTTGGAGATGTTTTGGGAGATGCTTGTTGATTATGAGAAATGTTAACAACAGGCGTTAATTTTCTCTCTGAACAAGCAGACTGCTTAAAACGATCAATAGGAAAATCTGTCAGAACGACATCCGCACCACTTTCTTTATAAAAGTTTAAGAGTTCTTCATAGGAAATTGAGCAAGGCGTTTGATTTAACATTTTACTTTTTCTAATGATCTAGCGATTATAGATCAAACAAAATTATCCTTCAAGTTTTATTAAATGTATTCGCTAGCCATTAATGTATAAGAACGCTGATAGGATTCTCTCTTTTCACAAAAAAGGCAAATCGTAAAATGCGAGTGTTCGCGATTATATGCATCTTTAAATGTATAATTTGTTTAAATTGCGCTATTTCAACTTCAACTTTTTAAACAGACTAAACGCACTCATAATAAAAGAATTTTTTACTGAATGCAAGTGGTGTGATAATATTTTTTATCATTATATTCTATATTTAATACTTAATGAAAGTGAATTTTTTAGTATTTTATTTATAAAATTAAGTATAAATTTTATATTATTATATTTTTTTAATAACTTTTATTAAAAATATTAAATATATTAATTGAAATATATAAATATTACTTTTATATAAGAAAATACTAAGACGTTATAAACTATTTTTATAATGGGTTAAAAGCAATGTGTGGATATATGCTTTTGCTTTTTTTACAGCTGAAATGAGAGGTTCATTTAATGCTAAATGCGCTGCAATAGCGCTTGAGAGAATGCAACCTGTTCCTCGCATTGTTCCTTTTAAACGTGGAGTAGAGATATTTATGACTTCAGTTTTGTCAATGAAGCTATCAATTGCAAGAGGACCTTCTGCATGTCCCCCTTTTACTAAAATAGAGCGAGCTCCCAATGACAAAAGTTTTTTTGCTTGTTGTATTGCTTGCTTATCATGAGATGCCAATGGACTTTGGCTAAGAAGAGCGAGTTCTTCTCTATTCGGTGTTAAAAGATCAACATGAGGAAGCAGTTTATCGATCATAGTGTCGATGATTGTTTCCGTTATTAGTTTTCCTCCTGATGAAGCGACAAGTACAGGGTCCAAAATAACTGGAACATGGGGATAGTCTTTGAGTACGTTACAGATTGCTGCTATAATTGCTTTTGTCCCCGTCATACCGATTTTTATTGCGCTTATTGGATTTGCTTCTAGGGCAGCACGCATTTGCGCAGCGACGATGTCTCCACGCATTGGAATGATTTCGACAACGCGATTATCATCTTGTACGTTAACACAAGTAATTGCTAAATTTGCTTTTATTTGAAAATGCGCAGTGGTTTCTATATCACGAACAATACCAGCACCTCCTGTTGGATCAGTGCCCGCAACAATAAGAATGGAAGGTATCAACGCCATGTTTGTGTCACTTTTATCCACTGCTGTACACGTTCTTCAGGTTTTTTATGGAGGATAATATCAGTCACAACAGCAGCACTATTTGCTCCTGCTTTTAAAACACCAACTGCGCGTTCTGGTGTTAAACCACCAATACCCACCAAAGGTAAAGCACCAATCCGCTTTCTCCATTGTTTGATTTTCTCTAGTCCTTGCGGCATCCATTTCATTTTTTTTAAGATTGTCGGATAAATAGGACCAAGTGCAATATACTCAGGATTAGCAGAGAGTGCGGTATCCAATTCATATTCATCATGTGTACTAAGACCAACTTTTATACCACTTTTACGAATTGCGTGAAGATCAGCATTGCTCAGGTCTTCTTGTCCCAGATGAATAAAATTACACTTTTCATCAATTGCTATTTCCCAATGATCATTAATAATTAATTGTGCTCCCAATTTATTGCATATGTTTTTTGCACGCTTAATATGTTGACGGATTATTTGTTGATTTTCATGTTTCATACGCAATTGTACGAGCTTGATACCAAGAGGAAGCAAACGTTCAATCCAATCAGCGTTATCAACGATGAGGTAAAATGGATCCAGTTTCATGAAAATACCGCTTTTCCAATGATTGGTGTTGAAGGGACTGCTACATTGCGTGCTTCGATCATGCCAGCTTTATATCCCATACGTCCTGCTTGAACAGCTTTAGAAAATGCTTCAGCCATTAAGACAGGATCAGCTGCTTTAGCAACTGCGGTATTAAGCAGTACTGCATCATAACCTAGTTCCATCGCAATGGCGGCATGTGATGGGCGTCCAATGCCGGCATCAATAACAAGAGTAGCATCAGGAAGGTAAGCACGGATAGAACGCAATCCATCAGTATTATGAGGTCCTTTGGCAGAACCAATAGGAGCACACCAAGGCATAATAACACGGCAACCAATGTCGAAAAGTTTTTCAGCAACAATGAGATCATCCGTTGTATAGGCAAAAATTTTGAAACCTTCATTGTTTAAAATTTGAGCAGCTTCGATTAAGGAAAAAATATTTGGCTGTAAGGTGTCTGAATTACCGATAATTTCGAGTTTAATCCAAGCTGTTTTAAAAAGATCTCTTGCTAATTGCGCTGTGGTTACGGCTTCTTTAACAGTATAACAACCAGCAGTATTAGGAAGCACTGTTACCCCAAGATCTTGAAGAAATTGCCAAAATTGTCCGCCTTGTTTTCCTCCTGCAGTTTCACGGCGCAAGGAAACAGTTACAATTTCCGTATTCGATTTATGAATAGCATCACGAAGGATTGCTGGTGAAGGATATTGCGCTGTACCTAATAGAAGACGGGAAGAGAATTGTCGTCCATAAAGATTCAGCATAATTTTAGCCTCCTTGCATTGGGCTTAAAATTTCAATTTTATCTCCTTCATGCAAGACAAATTGGCTTCGTGCATCTATAGGAACAACTTCAGCGTTAACAGCAGTTGCAAGCCAATTCCCTTCATACCCCAATTCTTCAAGCAAGAGACCGAGAGTCATAACTTCTGTTTGGACTGTTTCACCATTAACAAATATTTGCATGCTTTATTCCAATGCCAATTTCATTGCTCGTTTTGCCATTTCTGGAGACAACAGAAAACCATGTCTATAAAATCCATTAATAGAAATAAAGTTACCATCTTTATGCACAGAAGGGAAGTTATTAGGATAACATGGACGAACACCAACGCCAGATTCAATAATTTCTGCTTCAGCAAAAGCAGGATGTAAAGTATAAGCCGCGTTGAGCAGTTCCATCATTGATCTTACAGAGATTGCACCATCAAAGTCACTTTCAATCATCGTTGCACCAATCATAAAAATATTATCTTGTCGAGGTACAATGTAAAGAGGAAACCGTGGGTGAAGAAGACGAATTGGACGCGAAATTTTAATATCGGTGCAGCGCACGAGAAGCATTTCACCGCGTACGCCCCGTATATTTTTATCTTTTCCTAAACGTGCTATTCCTGTCGCATCAATAACAATATCAAAATTTTTTTCAGCCTTCTCTACATCAACAAAACAGGCTCCATTGTTGAGAAGCTTTTCTTTTAAAGCCATAAGTGCTTTGCGAGGGTCAATATGGGCTTCATTTTCATAAAAGAGTGCACAGTTAAAACGTTCAGCAAGATCTGGTTCAAGATGAGCTATTTCTGTATTATCTATGGTTTTGTGATTATGCGTACGCACAGAAAATCGTTCAAGCTCTCCTCTATCTCGTGTAGGTGCAACCACTAAAGTGCCTTTTTGTATGACAAGGTTGGGGAGCGTTTTACGCCACCATTGTATAGCTTGTACACCAAGATCTTCAACAATTTGTTCTGCACTTTCTCTTTCACAGTAAGGTGCGAGCATTCCTCCTGCATACCAACTAGCACTTCCTATAGGTGAATGAGGGGGGGCTGATACAGTAACAGAAGCACCTTTTTGCTTTAACATAAAGGCAGCTGTTAAGCCGCCTACACCTGCACCTTTGATAAGAATGTTCTTCAACTATTTACTTTCTTTTTTTGAGGAGGAACAATTTCCATATAAAGGTCACCATTTTTCTGATATTTTTCGGCCATGGCGATCATACCTTCCCCTTTTGTTTTTCTTATTGCTGCTGCCTCACGAATATCATGGGAAATACGCATAGAACAGAATTTTGGTCCACACATGGAACAAAAATGCACCAATTTATGGGCTTCTTTAGGCATTGTCTCATCATGAAAGGCACAGGCTGTTTCTGGATCAAGAGAAAGGTTAAATTGATCATGCCATCTAAAATCAAATCGTGCACGCGAAAGAGCATTATCGCGCAATTGTGCTCTAGGTAAACCTTTAGCGAGGTCAGCGGCATGAGCAGCAATTTTATAAGTGATCACACCAGTTTTTACGTCATTCCTATCGGGGAGTCCTAGGTGTTCTTTAGGTGTTACATAACACAACATAGCAGTTCCAAACCATCCAATCATAGCGGCACCAATTGCTGATGTAATATGGTCATAACCAGGAGCAATGTCCGTTGTAAGAGGCCCCAAAGTATAAAAAGGCGCCTCATGACAAAGATCTAATTGTTGCTCCATATTTTCTTTAATTTTATGCATTGGGACATGCCCAGGACCTTCAATCATAACCTGTACATCTTTTTTCCAAGCAATTTTTGTCAATTCTCCCAAAGTTTTAAGCTCTGCAAATTGGGCTTCATCATTGGCATCGGCAATAGAGCCAGGGCGTAATCCATCTCCTAATGAAAGAGAGATATCATATGTTTTTGCAATATCACAAATTTCATCAAAATGTTCATAGAGAAAGCTTTCTTTGTGATGATGGAGACACCATTTTGCCATAATAGAACCGCCTCGTGAAACAATACCTGTTACACGATCAATGGTCATAGGAATAAATGATAATCTTAATCCTGCATGAATGGTAAAATAATCAACACCTTGCTCTGCTTGCTCAATAAGGGTATCACGGAAAATATCCCATGTTAAATTTTCGGCAATACCCTGTACTTTTTCGAGTGCTTGATAAAGAGGAACTGTTCCGATGGGCACAGGAGAATTTCGGATAATCCATTCACGAATATTGTGAATATTTCGTCCTGTAGAAAGATCCATAACTGTATCTGCTCCCCAGCGAATGGCCCAAACCATTTTATCAACTTCTTCTTCCATAGATGACGTTACTGCTGAATTGCCAATATTGGCATTAATTTTAACACGGAAATTACGCCCAATAATCATGGGTTCGCACTCTGGATGATTAATGTTTTGTGGAATAATGGCGCGTCCACAAGCAATTTCATTGCGAACAAATTCCGCAGTATAAATTTCTGGTATTGCTCCAGCAAATGTTTCATTTGATGGTACATTCTGCCGTTCTTTTACTACTAATCCTTCATTTTCTCGTATAGCTACATATTCCATTTCTTCGGTAATAATGCCTGCGCGTGCGTAAGCTATTTGTGTAATTGCTTTGCCATTTTTTGCTCGTAAAATAGAACGTTTTTGCTTAAAGGCTGGTGTAAGGTTTTTATCAGAAGTCAATCCATTATCTTCAGGTTTAACTAATCGTGCAGGATAAGTTTCAGTATCATCCCGCTTAGAGAGCCAAGGCAAGCTAATTGCTGGCAGGCCTTTTGTAATATCAATGATCATATCTTTATCTGTGTAGGGGCCAGAAGTATCGTAGACGTTTAAAGGTTTTTCACCACTGCCATCAGCCAGTGAAATTTCACGCAATGGTACGCGCACATCAGAAAAGAGAAGGCTCTGTTGATAAATTTTGCGTGAAGCGGGAAAGGGGCTACAACTGATTGATGGAGTATTTTTCTGCACAAACTTTTTCCTTATAGACACGGAGTTCAAAAATAGGTTACGATGTTAATGGAGATGTATTCAAATTATCAATCACGAGCATTCAGATGAATAGGGATAGTATTGCTTTGTAGCAAAGAAAACCCAATACAGCTCAAGAAAAGTTATTTTGAAAAACTGATACAATATCTATTCTAATATTTGCATGCCTCCTCCCACTTGAAGTATTTTTGTTAATACGAATATGGTTGGCTTAAATATCTATATTGTCAATCATAAAAATATATTTTAAACGATTTTGGTGTGTTTTTAAGAGTGAAAATAGATATTATGAAGTGATAAACTATGATATTGAAGCTTTTATAAACCAGAATAAAGTTAAAAACGGATTATCAGGGAAAAGTAGATAGTTTATGGCTCTGATTGAGATTTTTTTCATATTAAAATAATAACTCAGAATACCATAAGATCCTCTCATCATATATCTTTTCATATAAAAACACTTCCTTGCACGTCATAAGTGGGAGCGTATGGGGCAAAACACTTGAAGAAAGGAAGCCAAATGTCATTTAATGAACATTCTAAGATGTGAGGCTGTCAAAACGTGGGGGACAACAAAATGTATGATGGATTCCACTTGTATCTTCAAAAGCTTAAAGCTGATGATCTATAATGGCTTTCTATTGTATCATTTGTATCATTGACGTGCGCTGTCATAAAATGAAAGGAGTATATTTTGAGCAATATTTCTTAAAAAGTGCGTAATATGCAATATCATTATATTTTGTTTGGGGTACTTTATTCTTTATGAGGGGGATGTTCCCATTAAGAATGCGATAAACAAAAGCGTGAAACAATACCTAATCTTTATTATAAAAATAATATTGCCTTGAATTAAGAAGAACACCAATAATTGCAAGATGTTGTTTAGAATGATTTATTGTTCTTGCAAAAAAAATATACATATAATAATATATAGAGGGAGATGTGTTAACTGTGGGAGGGGAAAAGTTGGTTATGGGGCGTTTAAAAAACAAGGATATTGTTCATAAAAATTGGGGGAGAGGCTAGGTTGTGCTTTTTAATTTTTTCGGGATCGGATACAACCTTCAAATTTTGTGAAGGTGTGTGATATTTAATATTTCAAAGTATTTTATTTCCAGTTTAATGAAAGTGTGGAGCAAATGTCCATATTGAATATATTCTCTGTGATACATTTAGATTGAACAAAAGCTTATTCAAAAAAAACATTGGTGCTAATCTTGTGACACAATTTCAGAAATCAATTGAATAAAATAGAACAAACTATCTGCATGTGAATAAAAACATAATGAAGCATGCAAAAAATTTGAAGCTAATTTTTAAAGTTTTAATACAAATGATAGCCAAAAGATAGAATTTCTTTGTTTAAAATATATGGTATAAAATATCGACGAGATAGATTTAAACTATTGAAAAAAATAAAAAAAGATAATGTTTAAGTCAGAAACTTTTTATGTGGATGATAAGTTATTACATTCAGTAATGGTTATATGAAATCCATAATAAGGAAAAATTTGAATAGTATTTATAAATTTTGCAACAAGATGCAAGATTTGAAAAATAATTATATAACAACAGCAAAGCAACAAAACAAGATATTAAGTAACATCAGATGAGGTGGTTACATTATACATTAGAAGAGAAAGCATTAATACTAATGTTATGAAAAGCATCTGGTGAATTTAGGTTATAAAATTGGAAGGAGTGAAGAGAGATAAAATGCGTAAATAAGGATGGTGCAGTGGTTATGATGTACCAATAAACAGCGGCAGCACATTTTAGTGCACAGAACGAGAAGTTGTTAGAAAAACTATGAAAATAATGGGGGATTTAAAATGTCTAATATTTACGATTGGTCTCTAAAGGCTGATGAAAATGCTTATTCAGATAGTATCATTAATTGGGCAGAAGGACAGCCGCCTAGTTCTGTTAATGATAGTGCACGGGCGATGATGCAGCGCGTGCGCGAATATCTTGCAGATAATGGTGGATCTATTAATTCAAGCTTTATAGTAAATTTGGAAGATAAAACAACATTAATTACCTTAAAGACAGTTTCGCCTATAAAGAAATACAACAATGATATCGTCATACGTTTTAAAGCTTGTGGTGTAAATATTGGCGTGACAACAATAACTGTTAATAATATAGGAGAAAAGCTTATCTATAAAGCCACTGATGCGGGGATTATACCATTAGAAGGTGGAGAATTTCAAACAGATGGCATTTATGAAATGGTATACAATAATGGTGTTTTAATAAAAGAGCATGAGGGTTGGTATTTATTAAACCCTACACCACCAAAGATAGAAAGTTTCCCCTCTGGATTCATTGCAACATTTGCTATGCAAAATGTGCCAAATGGTTGGCTTTTATGTGATGGTAAGGCCTATAAGCGTGAAGATTATCCGCAGTTATTCGAGGCAATAGGTGATAAATGGGGAAAAGACAGCAATAAAACTTTTAAAGTTCCTGATTTTAGAGGCATGTTTTTACGCGGCTTTGATAATGGTCGGGGTTTAGATGGTGGTAGAAAGTTTGCAGATGAACAACAAGATAGCATAAAATCACATACGCATATTGGGAGTATTGAAAACGCAGGCGAGCATGCGCATAATTTTGAGTATCAAGGGGTAGGATGGCCTGTTGGTGATATTGGGAGACTCCCGAATCATTATACTTATAATGCAACCCTGAAAGGGAGAACAGCTTCTGCTGGTGCACATACACACAAGGTAACTCTTTCCCATACGGGTGAGGCAGAAACGCGCCCTGTTAATACAACCGTTGTCTATGCTATAAAATCATGAGTATGTTTAAGTAATAATAGTCTATACACCTTGATAATTTTGTTAACGCGGAGCAATTCCGCGTTATTTTTTATGCATATGAAAAGGAAATCTATATTGTTAATAGGATACTTGAGAGAGTCAAAAAACAATTTAAAAATGATTGAAAGAAAGAGTTAAGGATATAATTTATTTTATAATTATATGATAACATAGGGAAAATATGTAAAAATCATTTAAACTGTACCGTGAAGTGATCTAGAGATACATTTTTTCATAAGGTGTTTTGATAGGGGGTAAGGTGATAAAATTATTCAACCTGAGGCATAAATAAAGTACAATATTTTAACGTTTTTTTGTGCAAAAACAGCATACCTCCGTATGAGTTAATTCATCTTATAAAGATATCTCTCACCTTGTTGTCGATTTCATTTCTTTGCATTGCCATGGTGGAGGCTTTATCTGTAAATGATAGTACTCCTTGAGTGGAATCATCATTATGCTTGTGAAGCAGAAGACAAACGCTATTTCTATACTCTTTCCTCATCCCTATATTCCGCATTGTTTTTGCATTAGGGGGCTTACAAAAAGCGTTATTGAGTTTATTTTAAAGTTTTTATTCAATAGTTTAATTCTTTGTGATATGCCAATAAACAATTTTTTAATAGAGAGAGAAAAGTAAAAAATATTAGTATAAATTAATATTTATTTATAAAAAAAGCTAAATTATATGTGTTATAAAGAAGACATTACTATTAAAGCTATAAACAAGTATTTTGTGGAGGGGAGAAAAGTACTTGATTTCTGTATGGTTCTTAGAAGATATAAATAATACACCCGTTATTATAACAAAGGCATTTGTACGCATTTCTTGAATCATTTTTATAAAGATAAAAGTGATAGAAAGAGTGGGAAAACGCATATTTATGTTGGATAAATTCGTATTATCTAACAGTTTGATAGCAAAACAAAACTTCACATGTTTTTAGTTACGTAAAATCTTGAAAGATTTTAAACTGGTAGTTTTTTCAAAAAATATCTTTAGGGTGCTTGGTCTTCTTTTTTAATGATAGATGACAAAAAGGAGTTCATATAAAAATAAAAAAGATTCTTGAATATTTGCGTGTTTTATTTTGCTATGGACTTTAGTTTTTAGATTGAAGCCGATAGCTTAGAGATCTAATTTCATAGGAGGATGCCGTTTGAGGGAGTATAAAAGGGATATCTTCTTTAGGTAATTCAGAAACGTTTAAAGAACAATGATAAACATTGCGGAGATTTTGTGTTGTCAACACATTAGTTGCATTTCCTTCGCAATAAATCTCACCTTCCTTGAGCAAGATCATGTTATCTGCATAATGTGCTGCGAGATTGAGGTCATGAAGAACAGCAAGAAGTCCGCCACCAGAATGAGCAAATTGTTTAGCAATATCCATAACGATGATTTGATGTTGAATATCGAGGCTAGCAATAGGTTCATCTAATATCATCCAGCGAGGAATCCCATTATGAACAGGTTTCCAGACTTGGCAAAGTACACGGGCAAGTTGTACTCTAGCTTGTTCTCCGCCTGATAATTGGTGATAATACAGGTTGCCATAATCAGAAAGGTCAACGCACTCTAAAGCTTTCTGGATAAGATTTTGCAATTCGGCTTTGGCAATGCTAAATTGGTTTACAGAAAGGCCAAGCCCTACAACTTCATGGACTAAGAATGGAAATACGAGCGTTGTTGATTGTGGTAGTACAGCGCGCATTTTTGCCATTACATGAGTTTTTGTTTGGCATACATTATAACCATTTAAGGTTATTTTTCCACTGTAAGGAATTTCACCACTCAGAGCTTTGATAAAAGTACTTTTTCCTGATCCATTAGGACCAATAATAATGGTAAAAGCACCACTTTTAGCTTGAAGATTAATGTGTTTAAGAATCTGCTTCTTTCCGCGCTGAACACAAATATTTGTCGCTTCAATCATGAAAAGTCTGTTCCTCGTTTGCATATAAGGATCCATAGAAAGAAAGGTGCACCAAAAAGTGCTGTTACAATCCCAATCGGCAATTCTGCGGGGGCAACAATTAAGCGTGCAAACATATCAGCAAAAATAAGTAATGCTGCTCCCAAGAGAGCAGAGCAAGGAATGAGATAGCGATGATCAGGACCTATGAGCTGACGTAAAATATGAGGAACAATAATACCAATAAAACCAATACCACCACTGACAGCAACAGCACTACCGCACATAAGAGCAACAAGGGGAATAGCAATATTTTTGACGCGTTGAATATGGAAACCAATATGGCCAGCAACAGCTTCTCCAAGAGCAAGGGCATTAAGTGCTCGTGATAAAAAGGGAGAGAAAAGAAGACCAATAACGATAAAAGGGAGAACGAGCCATACTTTCAACCATGTAGCGCCCGCAAGAGAGCCCAGACTCCAAAAAGTGATATCACGCAGTTGTTGGTCATTTGCGACAAAAATCAATGTTCCGACAACAGCACTGCTTAATGCACCAAGAGCAATACCAGCAAGCAGCATGGTTGCAATAGAGGTAAAGCTGTTATGCGTTGCTATTATGTAGAGAATAATCGTTGATAAAAGTCCACCAAAAAAAGCACCTATGATAACTTTATAAGGCTCTAGAAAAGGTGCAAAAGAAACAGGAAAAGCAATGCCGACAACAATTGCTAAGACTGCTCCAAGTCCAGCACCTGCTGATACACCTACAATTCCAGGATCTGCAAGAGGATTACGAAAAAGCCCTTGCATAAGAACACCGGAGACAGCTAAAGCTGCTCCAATCAATAATCCCAAGATAACACGGGTAAGCCTTATGTCGATGAGCACGAGGTAATCACGCGTTTTACTACTTACCGAAAAATCTTGTGTAAGCATCACATGGAGGAGATCAACGAAAGAAACCTTTGCTGCACCATTCAAGAGCCCACCAAAAATACTGAAAATAAGGAATATTATTAAGCTTAATAATAAAATCTTCCCCTGTTTTGAACGGTTTATTTTTTTACCTTCTTTTTCTTTAGGTAAATGCATCCTGGATGTACCGTCTACCATTTTTATCAGCTCTTACCGTTTTGATGTGCACCATAAAGTATCTCAATAAGTTCTCTTGATGCGTCTGCAGTACGTGGACCAAATCCCAAAAAATACATAGCATCCATCTGTTTTATGGCATGATTTTTCGCTGCAGTTGTTGCTTGAACTGCCGGTATGGCTAAAATCTTATCAATGCTGGTTGATCTTGCACCATGTTTTACAAGCAAAATAACATCAGGATCTGATTTCAATAATGCTTCGCCGTTGAGAAGTTTATATCCTTTATAATCGGTGATAGCATTGATAGCGCCTGAAAGTTTGATCATACTATCAGCTGCAGTACCTGTTCCAGATGCCATGACGCGTCCATTTTGCACAGAGAAAACAAAAAGAACACGCTTTGGTGTTGTTACTTTCGCCAAAAGCGCATCGTTGTCTAAAAAATTACGCTTCAATTTCTCAATTAACGCTGCGGCTTGCACTTCCCGATGAATGGCTTGACCAACGAGGCGAATCTTTTCTATCACATTTTCACGGGAGTAGTCTTCTGGTATGATCACCAGAGGTATCGATGTTTTTTTGAGAATATCAATTGTTGAAGCGGGACCACTTCCTTCAACAAGCAATATACCCTCTGGAGCAAGTGATAAAACCCCCTCAGGTGAAAGAGCACGCATATATCCAAGCACAGGAAGCTTGAGCGCTTCTTGTGGGTAGACGCTTGTACTATCACGGGCGACAAGTTGATCTTGGGCTCCCAATGCATAGACAATTTCTGTAAGTGCTCCGCCGATAGAAACAATTCGAGCATTTTCAGGAAAACGCGTTGCAGGTTCAGCAATTACTTGTTTAGAAAAACAAGTAAGAGAGAGCAGTAAACACATAAGAAAAAGGTTTGATAACCTATGTAAAAGAGATATGAACATGTCTAACCTTATCTTATCTTAGTTACTGCTGTTTTCTTGGCATGATGGCAAACTATTCAATAAAGAACGCCAATCTTCACGTTCTTTTTGACCCTCCTTGCGTACGCCAAAGAATTGAATAACCATCTCATCATCTTTATCGAAAACTTCAAGTGAACTGACATAACCATCACGGGTAGGTTTGCGAACATGCCATACTCTAGCAATTCCGGACGTGAGTAAATGAAGGTCAAATCTTGGATCAAGAACATTAAGCCAAGGTCCCATTTGCTTAATATTTTTTACAGTCCCACTAAAAATTTGAATACACCCTTTATTCCCAACAAAACACATGATTGGCAGTTCTTGTTGTGCGACTTGGTTAAGCATTATTTCAACAGCATTTACCTGTAATTCATCGGCAAATTCATTACCAACATATTTTACAGCATGATGTCGATTAATTTTAAATTCGGAAATAATTTTGTGAAGTTGGTGTACATCTGTCATTTTCCGCCAACGATCCCGAAAACTCTCAATATCCAATTCTGTTATGTCACATTGGGCTGGGAGAGAAACGGGAAGAATGTTAAGAACAGGAGACTGATCTTCAAGAAGGAGCTTTTCAACAAGTTTATTCCACTCTTCCATATTTGTCATATCTTTAGAATAGACCTTTAAAATAGCAACGCCATGTTGATCAAAGAATTGCAGACTTTTTGTAGGTTTTCCAAGAATAACGACATCATATTCAAAACCGAACTTCCATTGTTTTGTAAAAATACGCAAATCAATTTCACCAAGTGTGATAGGAATATGTTCGTTTTGAACAATTTTTTCAAAGCGTCCCGTTATTTCGTGAACAGCATATTCATTGCGAGTTAAGACCATGACGGTTCCAAGTCGAGGTGCATTTTTCAAGAGAGTAGCAACATCAGTTTGTAGCCTTTTTGCTTTTCCAATGGTACAATAAGCCGCAATAAGCTCTGCTTCAGATATACCAATCGAAACCGCAAAATCGCGGTTTCGCATTTCTTTTTTTTCTTCACGCAAACGAAGAATCATTTCAGCTGTATGTGCCATGAATTTACCTTATGTTACTTAACTCAAAAACTAACTTTCAAATTTTACAATTCCAAGGCAATAAATTAAATTCTTTTAAGAGTTCAATCTATCACAAAATAACACTCTATCGCCAACAGCTGAGCAATCAAAAAACGATAAAACAGAAAGAATTAAAACTTTTCTACCAAATCTTTGTAATTTAAAAGATGTTGAAAATAGAAACACAATAATTAATCCTTTTATCAATACGATTTTATTGACCGAATAATTAACAGAAGTGACTAAAACTTTTGTACAAACGACACCTTAAAGTTACGACCAGGCTGGCTATAATAATCTTTTGGTGTTGAACTTTTACCTGAAGGAAGTTCAGATACATTCCAATATTTTGTATTGAAAAGATTATAAACACCGGCTCTTAGAATAGGTCCCGTTTCACCGAATGGTTTCCACCACCCTGTCATATCAACGACATGATATCCTGGAATTTTTTGGTAATCAGATTCTCCGGCTACTTTGTCACGTTTAGCTGCCAAAGTAAGGATAATATCGCTTCCCCAAACCTCTTTTGCATATCCTAATCCGATAACTGCTTTCAAAGGAGGAATTGAGTTAAGATACTCCTTTTTATCAAGATCTTTTCCTTGTGAATAAGCAAGAGCAACATTGCTATGAAAACCATTTTTAAGAACTAAATGGGCTTTTGTCTCAACACCAAAAATTTGCACGTGAAAACGATTCATGTAATGCCGACGCGCAAATCTAAATTCCTCTGATGGACCTCTATCCTCAGTATCTATGAAATTCTTATATTGATTGAAAAAGGCATTGAAGGAACCACCGAAATTTACATTTCCATACCGTAGACCAACATCATACCCATTGCTTGTTTCTGGTTGAAGATCAGGATTCCCTTTCACATAATAAGCAGAAGGTTTGATATAAGAGACGTAAAGTTCTGAAATACGTGGTGCACGAAAAGCCTGTGCCCACTGAGCATAGAGCGTTACTTGATTACGAACATCCCACTCCACGCGTAATTTAGGAGAAAAGCGTGAGCCACTTCTTTCTGGAGGGAATTTATCAGAAATCAGTGCTTTCTCATAAGAAGGTGTTTTCTGAGGAACATATTTGTACCAATCATACCGGATTCCCGGTGTTACACGAAAACGATCATCAACCAACCCAATTTCATCTTCAAAAACAAAACCTAAATTGTAACCATTTGTGTCTGGTGAATCTGATCGATTCGCAGGAACAAAAAGACATCCCCGAGCGTATTCTTTTATATGACAATTGTCTTTACCTAACAAATAGTGATGAAATTTAGATGACGAAACATTTATTACAAACTTTAACGTATGGTTTATAGTGCCAAAATCCACTTTTTTAAGGGCATCAGCATTGAAACCATAATTGATATTACGCAAGAAATTATCTCTCAAATAATCCCCTTTGGGGGCTGAAACACGAACGCCTGTCATAACGTAACGACTTGATTGCTTTTGCCAATAAAGCTGCCCATTAAACGCATCAAGAACTGCATCACCATTACCATTATAATTATAAGAAAGAGAAAAGCGCTCACGAAGTTTATTATCCTGCTCATAAACCGAACCTGGAGCGTATCTTTTAGACGAATTTAATTCATGTGTGTTACTATTATGACCAAAACGCTCTGCGGTAAAACCAAGGCGGTGATTATCACTCAAATATTGATGAATTTTAAAAAGCAAGTTATTTTTATCAAAGTGAGAAGGGTTTTTGCGCGTGCGTTCCTCATACCCTTCTACTGTTCCCATATTTTTGCGCTCATGACCTTCTACATAAGATCCTTGAAAAAGTAAAAATGTCCGGTAATTACGCACAGCAAAAGTTTGATCGATGCGCCAGCTGTTATCAACAGAATTATAACCACCTTTTATAAGGCTTCCCCAATTCTTTTCTTCCACGATCAGGTCTTCAGGATCAAGAGTACGCAACGCAATGATTCCCCCTAAGGCGCCAGAACCATAAAGACTAGAATCTGATCCTTGAATAGTATCAAACGTAGAAAGAGCATTGAAATCAAAAGTTGTGTTTCCACCTCCACCACGGAATATATCATTAAACCATGGAAGAGAAATACCATCCATTGTCGTAAGAACACGGTTTGCATCTAAACCCCGAATAACGAAACTGTTATTTTCTGAGTTATAGGATACGGAAGGATTAAGACGACTCACATCATAAACATCAGTTATTTGTCTTTCATCAATATTCTTGTTGGTCTTACGATCAGTCAGAATGGTTATTGAATTTGAAGCATCTTCTATTTTTTTTCCTTTAATAAGGATTGGTTTAAGTTCAGTGACAGCACTTCCATCTTTATTTTGTGCAAAAACAAATGAAGGTATACAGACCGATAATGCACTTAAAATTACACAGCTTTTATAGATATTTTTTCGTCTTATTTGCATAACACATCATAACCCTTTTAACCATCCCCTCTCTGTTTTGAAATTTTTTTAATACAAAAAGGCTGGACTCACTGATTAAAACTTGCCAGCCAAGTAGGAATGATTTTGACAACGGCACAAAATCATTAGAAGACCATATTAAACATGATAAAATCAGTCAAGAAAAAAGTTGCAATTTCAAAATAGCCTGTTTTAATGAGATTGAACACCAATATTAAGCTTAAAATAGTGGCAGAAGAAACGATGAATTTTGCAAATACGAAACAATTATTAACTCTTTGGATTGGTGCATTTATTGGGGCTTTCTTTTTGCATGTATTATTAGCAGCACAGTTTTATTTTCAAAGTACTGGTATAAGTAATGGTTTGCTCTCGTCGGAGATTATGCTGAATTTTGTGCAAGAAACTGTATATCCGGATGTTGATACAGATTTGCCAGATATTCATAGAGAGTCGGATATTAATACAGAGCAAGAAGTATTACAGTCTGATCTCTTAGAGCAGGAGTCAGAAGGATTGGAATCCGTGGATGAAGTTCAATCGGAAGAACCTCAGCATATAGTAGAACAAGATGACTTAAAGCCTTTGGAAGAACCCCTACCTCAAAAAGTGGAGCATAAAGCGTTTATCAAAAAAACAATACCGATGCCAAAGGCTGTAGTAAAGCGCTCCAATGCAAAGGCGGTACGTTCTTCTTCCATCAACAAGGGCGGCGGTACAGCAGGGCTTGAAGATATGTTGTTAATGGAGTGGTTAGCAAAGGTACAGTCACAATTAGAAAGGCAAAAAAATTATATTGTGGGACAGCGCACCAATCGTACAAAAGGAACGGTGAAGTTAGAATTTATGGTGCATGAGCAGGGGAGTATTTTTTCTAGTCGTGTAGCAGTCTCTGCTGGTGATCCGGAACTTGATCGATTAGCGATGGCAGCCCTTCAACGCGTTGGTTCTTTTCCACCACCACCACCATCAAAAGTGAATAAAACAATTAGAGTATCCCTAATATTTAGCTGATTTTTTATGCGGGGCGCTTTTCTTATAATATATTGATTTATAATGATTGTTTATAATTTTAATGAAAGTTCAAATATAATTTATTCGAATTTTTTTGATGTTGAATCAATCAAAACCATCTGCTTACTTATGATACAAGTTGAGGAGGAGCATGAATAAAAAACTTCTAAAAAGCAGTGAATATACTTCTTATGAGTGCTCTAAATGAAAGGGTTTTTGCAATATTGGGAGTTAAGGGGTGATAGAGCTATAGCTTTTATTAATTAAAGGTCTAATCGATTTTTATACCATTCGTGAGAGGATTTTCGTAAGTACTTTTCAGATACACCGTTGTGAAATGGACTTAGAAACATTAAAATAAAACAATAATATAAATAAGAAAAACATACTATTTGGGGATACTCTGTTTTGTGTGAAGGATGTGAGCTTATATGTAAAAATGAGAAAAAAAGCAAAGCTTCATCTTCATCATTAAAAGATATTGACATATTTAAAAGTCGTAAAACCGAATGAAAAGGGAAGGGGCAGAAGAGAATTGTTTGCTTTAAGGATTTCTAACTCAATGTGTCTGTCTTTCTATTATCAGAAATAATCCAAACGATATATATAATAACGTGCTCTTATTTGGTATAGAAATGTTATAAGCAGGAAAAAATAGTCTTAAAAGATGCTGTTTCACAAGATTTGAATATTGACTAATAAGCAACAGTAAAAGGATGAGCTATTTGTTTCACTCTTCTCTTATATTTGTAATCTCTATGATATTGTCGTCTATGTTGAGAAGAAATGAATTATTTGTACTACCTGTTGATTTATAATGATAATTCATCATTTTGTATTTAAAATAAAAGACCCAAATAGCGGAGGGTTTTCTCATTTCGAATTTATTAATACTGAATCAATTAAAATTACTTTCTTATACGTCCTAAGAAAGTGGGTATGGTACTATTTAAAAAGGAATAAAAACACTTCTTATCAACGCTTTCAAATGCTATTTGGGAAGTTAAGGCATATTATTTCCGTCGACCAGAAAGCAAGTCGGTTTTTATATCTATTTTCCCAGTGAGTCTTGCTTTGTAGACACCATAATTTTCCATGACACGCATCACGTAATTACGTGTTTCTGTATAAGGAATACGTTCAATCCAATCAATGACGTTATCGAGAGATTGTCCTCGAGGATCGCCATAACGTTTTATCCATTCATTGACTCGACGGGGACCCGCATTATAGCCAATAAGAGTTAGTATATAGGATCCATTAAAACGTTCTAATTGTTCATTGAGAAAATGGGCACCTAATGTTGCATTATAATGAGCATCACTGCTAAATTTTTTAGGAGACCATGCGATTGAGTATTTTTTTGCCAGTGCTTTTGCTGTTGTAGGAAGCAATTGAAGTATACCTTGTGCACCTGCTTTTGATATGGCTGTTGGATTAAATTCGCTTTCTTGGCGTGCAATGGCATAGATAAGCGATTTTTCTTCTACAGAAATATTAGCAGAAGCTGGTATAGCTCCCAGAGGATGAGAGAGTGCACCGACATTTTTCCCCTGAAAAACAGCCATTTTTCCAATTTTGAGGCTGGTATAATAGTCTCCATTTTTTTCTGCCATAACAGCCAGAAGAGCTAATTCACCGGGGCTTTCTATTTTTTTTCCGAGCTCTCTATAAAAAATTTTAGCAAAATCAGCATAGCCGGCTGTTTCAAGACGTTGAATTGCTTTGATCGCTTTTCGTGCACTAAAATGTTGTCGCTCAGCGGTTGTTGGTTTGGGAAAGAAAACTTTAAGCTTTTTTTGGTTGAGTCGTGCAGCGGCTAATTGACCATAGTAAGTTGCACCAAAATGAGCTGCGCGATGAAAGTATTGCTGGGCATTTTGATGTTCTTCTAGCGTTTCTGCTGTTCGTCCCATCCAGTAATATCCACGTGATGCATAAAAAGGTAAAGAAGAGAGTTGAGGAATACGTGAAAAATGCTGCATTGCCAATTTAGGGTTATGAAGAAACCGTAGTGCATACCATCCTGCATGAAACTCAGCATCGACGGCTAATGCAGATGTTATACCAGTGTGCATTGCAACAAGTTGATAAGCAATTTTTGGTTTGTTTAAATCGAGCATTTCACGAGAAAGGGCGCGTTGTTCTTTCCACAATGAATGAGGGTTCATAAGGCGGAATGCATCTTTAGATGTTTTCATCATGAGTGCTGCTGCTGCATCATATTGCTCTGTTCGTCGAAGATGGCGTATTCGAGCAAACTGAAAAAGAGGATCTTTTTGCCATGATCTCTCTACAGCTTTTAATTTTTGTGTAGCTCTAGGATCATTTTTTTCAACGGCTACAAAAGCATTAAAAAGAGATTGAGCATGGGCTAATTTTGCAACGCGTGCTGCTGAATCAAAACGATGTGCATACAGCATAAACTGCATGCGTTTCAAATGATCAATAGGTTTTAATATAGCGTTTGCATTTTTAAGAACAAATACTTCTTCTTTTGCATTAAGCTGTGTTTTATGCCACCATGGCGCAATAACGTGTTGAGCACGAGTGGTTTGTCCCGTTGCGATAAGTGCTTTAGCGAAGAGAGCCATCCCTTGTGCTGTTTGGGGCGGGTGATGAGAAAATTTTTGGATGATTGCGCGTGTGACGTTGGTTTCGTTAAGAAAAGCACGTTCAGCATTGCGTTGCATCGTTTCTATACCTGGCCATCCTTTTAGCATGTTGATTGCATTAAATATTTCAGAACTGGGTATATTAGCTTGGTTTGACACCCCCAGCGCCCATGTCAAAATATGACGATCAAGGCTATGTTTTTCCATTGAATTACGAAGATTTATTGTTTTTGCAATATTGTTGTTTGCTAGTGCATCTAGCCCAGTTTTCAGTTGCTGAAGTGTAGCAGTATTGTGTGATGTCGTGTGTATCTGTTGAAGAGATTCTTGAGCTTCTTTTGCGGTAAAGGGAGTAGGGCGAACCAAAGGGATTGGTACGTTTCCTTGCAAAAGGGGTGTTTGCGCGTATGCACTTGAAAATAAAATTCTTATTGCCAGTATAAGTGCAGTAAAGGTTGATACGAAAAGAGAGGTGGAAAATACACGCATAGAGAAAAGACCTTGAGACCTTGCTTTTTGTAAAAACTTAAGGATTTATAGAACACAAGCATGAAAAACGCGTTAATATAGACGGCTTATTTTAAAGAAATGTTCAACATTTAAGGAGGGACATTTTCATCTTATGGGGGCTTTTTTTGAAATTCATCTTGCTTCAATGATAGAGCAAGATTATGCTCTATTTAAAATTTATAAAAGGCGATTATAAAAAAAATAAAAGCAAACATTATAGGGAGTTTATCATGCTCAAGGGAGCTATAACTGCGCTTATCACACCGTTTGATAACAAGGGCGCGATTGATGAGAAGGCGTTTTGTGATTTTGTTGAATGGCAGATCACACAAGGGATTAACGGTGTAAGCCCTGTTGGGACAACAGGTGAATCAGCAACGTTAAGTCATGAAGAACATAAGCGGATTATAGAATTGTGTGTTGAGCAGGTTGCAAAGCGTGTTCCTGTTGTTGCTGGAGCGGGATCAAATAGCACAAGTGAGGCCGTAGAGCTTGCACAATACGCGCAAAAAGCTGGTGCAGATGCAGTTTTGGTTGTCACTCCCTATTATAATAGACCAAATCAATCTGGTTTATACAAGCACTTTTCTTCCATTGCCAAAGCTGTTTCTATTCCAATTATAATTTATAATATTCCTGGTCGTTCTATTATCGATATGGCTGTAGAAACGATGAAAGACCTTTATCAAGATTTTAACAATATCATTGGTGTTAAGGATGCAACGAGCAGAATTGAGCGCGTTAGTGAACAAGGTGAAAAGTGTGGAAAAGATTTTGTGCAGCTTTCCGGTGATGATTGTACGGCGTTAGGTTTTAATGCACATGGAGGTATGGGGTGTATTTCAGTTTCCTCTAATGTTGCTCCAAAGCTTTGTGCAGAGCTTCAAGCCGCTTGTTTTCGTGGTGATTATAAAACAGCACGAGAATTAAATGATCGCTTGATGCCTCTTAATCGTGCTGTATTTATTGAACCTAGTCCAGCAGGTATTAAATATGCTGCTGCAAAATTAGGATTTTGTGGTGATACTGTGCGTTCTCCTATTGTTCCATTAACAGAAAGAACAAAGAAGATTATTGATGCAGCCCTCAGTCATGCTGGTCTTTTAAAAGCATAAAATGATATTGACAAAGCCATGAATAAAAAAAAGAACGCGCCCGTACGGAAAATAATTGCTGACAATCGTAAAGCACGTTTTAATTTTGAAATCCTTAATAATCTCGAGGCTGGTCTTGTCCTTCAGGGAGCGGAAGTGAAGTCCTTACGTTCTAATCATGCCAATATTGCTGAAAGCTATGCGAGTTTTGAGAATGGGGAATTATGGTTAGTAAACAGCTATATTCCTGAATATACGCAGGCTAATCGTTTTAATCATGAACCACGACGTTTGCGCAAATTATTACTTTCAAAACGTGAGATGGCACGTTTTTTTAATGCAACGTCTCGTGAAGGAATGACACTTGTTCCTCTCAAACTTTATTTTAATGAACGAGGGCGCGTTAAGTTGGAGATCGCTCTAGCGCGAGGGAAAAAGCTTCATGATAAGCGCGAAACGGAAAAAAAACGCGATTGGGGACGTGAAAAAGCAAGACTTTTAAAAAGGTATGGCTAATGGATGCGATCTAGATATTCTTTATTCATAGCGCTGTTTAAAACAGTTTTAGCATTGATCTAAGTATGTTTTTGCTGCTTGAAAGATTTGATGAAACATGGCGTCTGTCAAACGTCCAGTATTTGTATTATAACGAGAACAGTGATAGCTCGAAAAGATGCGTAATCTGCCGATGTTATTGATTTCGCCGTGTCCAAAAGGGTGAGCTAAAACTTTTGCATTAAGGGCACGTATCGTTGAATGGTGCGCAATGGTGCCTAAGGTAATAACGGCTTTAAGTTTGGGAAGATTTGTTAAAAGAGGTGAGAAGAAATAGCGGCACGTGTTAATTTCTGCACCGGTGGGTTTATTTTCTGGTGGAACACAACGAACAGAGTTAACAATTGCTGCATCAATAAGTTCAAGAGTATCGTCTGCTCTTTCTTCAAAGGTTCCTTGGGCAAAACCAAACTTTTTTAAAGTTGAATAAAGTAAGTGCCCAGCATAATCACCAGTAAATGGACGTCCAGTTCGATTTGCTCCGCGTAATCCAGGAGCAAGCCCAACAATAAGAAGGCGTGTTGTATCTGGCCCTTTATAAGGAAAGAATGGGCGCACCGGTGCGTTATACCAACTTGGTTCTTTTGCACGCCAGCCAGTGATAAATTGATGAAGCCTCGGACATAAATTGCAATTTTTGGGTGGTTCTGGGCACAGTGATGTTAATTGGCTATTCATGGTGTTAGGCATCAATCGTTTTTCTATTTTTTGAGTCTTTATAGCGTATATGACGGGTTATGTTTTGATAAACAATCTATAATGAATATAAATAAACTTTTTTAGAAGAAAGTTTAATATAAACTTATTGCTCATTATTGTGTAAAGAGAGGTCATTTTTCAGTAATTTATTCGATGAATAAGAGTGCGATACACATGACGTTCAAAGAAAAAAAGTTCTCTCTTTAGATGAAGATATTATCATAAAAAGTATGTATAAGGCTGTTGTTATTGCAAAGGGTTTAAACAGCAGGTATTCCTTTTAAAAGGATAAGGACTCCAGACAAGTATTTTGTCAAGAAAGACCTCCCTTTGTTTGAAGTCAATCTATTGGAATGCTTTTAAAAGAAATTTTGATAACGAGCATGGATAGGTTATACATTTTTATAAATTTTCCAAGAATTTTTTTAAATAAGTTCTTTAATCAAAAAATATAAAAGTTTGTGTTGTTTTTCTTGTGTTTTATTTTGATTATTGTATATACTCCTTTATCCGCTATTATTTTTTTATTTGAGAAAGAGGCATAAATGGCCCGCGTAACGGTAGAAGATTGTATTGATAAAGTTGACAACCGCTTTGAATTGGTACTTTTAGCAGGTCATCGGGCGCGTCAGATTTCACAAGGAGCGCAGATTACGGTTGATCGTGATAATGATAAAAATCCAGTTGTTGCTTTGCGTGAAATAGCAGAAGAAACATTGTCGCCTGCTGATTTAAAGGAAGACCTTATTCATTCGCTGCAAAAGCATGTGGAAGTAGATGAGCCAGAAATGGCAAGTGGATTTATTACCCATTCAGGTGAAGCTGAAAGTGTTTTTAATACGTCGTCGCAAGAAGAAGGTACTTCATTTGATCATATGTCAGAAGAAGAGCTTTTAGCGGGTATTGAAGGTTTGGTTGTTCCAGAAAAAAGTGACGATTATTAATTGCAGCAATTTATGTTAGAGGGGTAAAGATACTTTGTCATGTGAGGAGCAATTATTTTTCGTGTCTTTTATTAATAGGACGTGTTCAATAAAGATTAGGGGTGTGAAAAGATAAAGGATATGCTCGTATGATGCGTCAGTGTGAGCTTGTTGGACGTGTTCAACGTTACAAGTCTGACGTAGATGAGGCTCTTTTAAACAGGGCCTATGATTATGCAATGAAAAAGCATGCACATCAAAAGCGTGCGTCAGGTGATCTTTATTTTTCTCATCCTTTAGAAGTTGCTGCTATTTTGACAGATATGCGGTTGGACGAGGCAACGATTGCTGTTGCTCTTTTGCATGATACAATTGAAGATACAAGCGCTACACGAGCAGAAATTGATCAGCTTTTTGGTTCTGAAATTGGAAAGTTGGTTGAAGGGCTTACAAAGCTTAATAAGCTTGATCTTGTATCAAAGAAAGCCGTACAAGCAGAAAATCTTCGTAAACTTCTTATAGCTATTTCTGATGATGTTCGTGTTCTTTTAGTCAAACTTGCTGATCGTCTTCATAATATGCGTACCCTTGGTGTTATGCGTGATGATAAACGTCGGCGAATTGCTGAGGAGACGATGGATATTTATGCGCCGCTTGCTGGTCGTATGGGTATGCAGGATATGCGCGAGGAATTAGAAGATCTCTCTTTCTTTTATTTAAATCCAGAAGGTTATCGTACGATTACCAATCGTCTTTCTGAGTTATCAAAACGCAATCGTGATTTGCTTTCCACAATTGAAAACGAGTTGACAAAACTTTTTTTCGAGCATGGCATTAAAGCGAATGTTAAAAGCCGTCAGAAAAAGTCGTATTCCGTCTTTCGCAAAATGGAAAGCAAGGCGCTCTCTTTTGAACAATTATCCGATATTTTTGGATTTCGTGTGATTGTTGAAACAGTGGATGATTGTTATCGCGCTCTTGGTGTTATTCATACGACTTGGCCAATGGTTCCAGGTCGTTTTAAAGATTATATTTCTATACCAAAGCAGAATGATTATCGTTCCATTCATACAACGATTGTGGGACCATCGCGACAACGTGTTGAATTGCAGATTAGAACTGCTGCTATGGATGAAATTGCTGAATATGGCGTTGCGGCACATTCTATTTATAAAGAGAAAGGTTCTAATTATTCGGCTTCGAGGTTATCAAATGAAACAAATGCGTATGCATGGTTGCGTCAAACGATACAATCTTTGTCTGATGGAGATAATCCAGAAGAGTTTTTAGAACATACAAAACTTGAGCTTTTTCAAGACCAAGTTTTTTGTTTTACGCCGAAAGGTCGATTAATTGCTTTTCCTAAAGGAGCTACGCCTATTGATTTTGCTTATGCCGTCCATACAGATATCGGTGATTCTTGTGTTGGTGTAAAAATCAATGGTCGTATTATGCCTTTAATGACCAAATTAAAAAATGGTGATGAGGTTGATATTATTCGCTCACACGCTCAAATTCCGCCAGCAGCATGGGAATTTCTTGTTGTCACGGGTAAAGCACGTTCAGCTATTCGACGAGCAAGTCGTGCAGCGGTACGTAAACAATATTCGGGTTTAGGATATCGTATTCTAGAGCGTTCATTTGAATATATGGGAAAGCAATTTTCAAAAGACCTTTTGAAGAAAGTTTTGCCACGTTTAGCACGTAAAGATGTAGAGGATGTATTGGCTGCTGTTGGGCGTGGAGAGCTGTTTTCCGCTGATGTGATTAAAGCGGTTTATCCTGATTATCAAGATCACCGTGTGGTACAAAAGTCATCTTTTAAGCCTGGGGAAGAAGGTTGGTTTAATATTGAAAATGCTCAAGGTATGATTTTTAAAGTTCCAGAAAATGAAAAGAATGGAATGGTCGAGAATCATCAATCTAAAGCCTTGCCTATTAGAGGAACCCGTGGAGATATACCCGTACGTTTTTCACCGGAAGGAGCAGTACCTGGAGATCGGATTGTTGGTATTATGCAGCCAGGAGCTGGGATCGTTATTTATCCAATCCAGTCTTCAGCTTTGATGGCGTATGATGATCAACCAGAACGATGGATTGATGTCCGCTGGGATATTGATGCCCAAATGAATGAACGTTTTCCTGCACGGATGAATATTTTAGTTGTAAATAGTCCTGGTTCTTTGGCTGAAATTACACAAATAATTTCTGCTAACGATGCCAATATCCAAAATTTATCTTTTATCCGTACAGCACCAGATTTTACAGAAATTATGATTGATTTGGAAGTGTGGGATTTAAAACATTTGAATCGTATTTTTTCTCAGTTAAAAAAGGCAGGTTCAGTAAGTACAGTACGGCGGGTTCATGGATAAAAAGAAAGATTTTGCAATGAATACACAAGATGTCATTGATATTTTTAAACAAGCAGATGCTATTCTAGAAGGGCATTTTATTTTAACATCGGGGCGCCATAGTGCGACTTATATGCAAAAAGCGAAAGTATTCATGCATGCTGACTTGACGGAAAAGTTATGTCGTGGATTGGCTGAAAAAATCAGAAAATCTATCGAGGGAAAAATTGACTATGTTGTTGGTCCCGCAATTGGCGGTCTTATTCCTTCCTATGAAACTTCACGTCACCTTGGTGTTCCTTCTCTTTGGGTAGAGCGTGTAAATGGCATCTTTGAATTGCGTCGTTTTGAAATCAAGAAGGGTGCACGGGTTGTTATTGTTGAAGATATTGTAACAACGGGTCTTTCCATTCGTGAGACTGTTGAAGCGCTTGTTGCAGCAGGAGCAGAGGTATTGGCCAGTGCATGTATCCTTGATCGTTCTGGTGGTAAGGTCAATGTTGGAGTTCCATTGATTGCGCTTGCTGAATACGAGATAACCTCTTATGCTAGTGATGCACTTCCTGCAGAGCTTTCTGTTCTTCCCGCGATTAAACCAGGCAGTCGAAATATTTAATTGTCGTTCTATTTTTTTGTGCAAAAGCTTAAAAAGATTAATTTGGATGATATAGATTATTTCATCATCAAAAGATGTATATTGAGAGTGATATGCTTTTTCGTCGTCGAAAACCAATAGATTTTGTAACGCGTATTCGACTTTGGTTATGGCCACGTCGTTCATTTTCTCGCTCATTTTGCTACATACATAAACGTATTTTGCGTATATCAGCAACACCGCATGAAGTAGCATTAGGGGTTGCTGTTGGCGTTTTTTTAGCTTGTTCCCCTTTCTTTGGGCTGCATATTATTTTGGCAATATTTTTTTCTTGGCTTTTGCGTGCAAACTTTGCTGCCGCAATCATTGGGACAATTTTTTCTAATCCACTCACATTTTTATTGATTGTCATGGCTGATTATAAAGTAGGGTATTTTTGTTTATCACTTTTTAGCGATGTCAAAGAGATTTCTCTTTCGCAAATTCGTGCTCTATTTAATGGTTTGACATTGTCAAATCTCTCTCTCCTCTTTAAAGGCGCATGGGACACAATTATGAGTCCTATGATTTTAGGGGGAACTCTTTTAGGTATTGTTTTTGGTGGTTTATCTTATATAGGTGTTTACAGAGCAACGGTTCGTTTTAAACAAAAGCGATATCAAAAGATTATAAAAAAAAGGCGTTTAAAGAAGCGCTCATCGTAAGAAAGATCGGGTAATATCTTATGATTATTGGTCTTGGAAATGATCTGGTTGATATACGACGTATTGAGAAAATGTTGGTTCGTTATGGTGAGCGTTTTATCCAACGTATTTTTACGGATATTGAAAGGAATAGATCTGAAAATCTCAAAAAAAGCTCCTCTTCTTATGCAAAAAGATTTGCTGCTAAAGAAGCATGTGCTAAAGCCTTAGGAACGGGAATCGCTTGTGGTATCAATTGGAAAGACATGGGGGTCGTTAATTTGCCATCTGGTAAACCAATAATGCAATTAACAAATCGTGCGCAAATACAACTTCAAAAGTTATTACCTCCTCATCATGATGCAGTTATTCATCTTAGTATAACAGATGATTTTCCTTGGGCACAGGCATTTATTATTATCGAAGCACTTCCACGTGGATAGATGGCGTGAGAGATTGTGCTTTTGTTATTTGAATATTATGATGAAAAAAATTATATCTGTGATGAGAAGGCAGTTGGTGATGATCCAAAAAGATAAAGTGCATAAAAAAGAAAAAAAAGGTGGGCTTCGTGAATTTATTTCTGTTTTAATACAGGCTTTGCTTTTAGCAGCGTTTATTCGGACACTTTTTTTCCAGCCGTTTAGTATTCCTTCCGGTTCAATGCGTCCTACTTTGTTGGTGGGAGATTATCTGTTTGTTTCTAAGTATGCATATGGGTATTCTCGTTTTTCCATCCCCTTTTCTCCTCCTCTTTTTTCTGGACGGATTTGGGCATCTCAACCTCAACGTGGAGATGTGGTCGTTTTTCGCTTACCAAGTAATCCGAAGATTGATTATATAAAACGCGTTGTTGGGCTACCAGGTGATCGTATACAAGTCCGTCAAAGTGTCCTTTATATTAATGATGAGGCTGTTTCACGTCACTTTATGGGGGAGATTGATAATTCTGATATAACGGAAGTGAACTATCCTGTTGAGGTTTATCGCGAGACAATGCCTAACGGTGTCAGTTATGATACACTTGATTTAGCTTTCATCCCGAAAGTTGATGATACAGAAGTCTTTGAAGTTCCTCAGGGACATTACTTTATGATGGGGGATAACCGCGACAATTCAGATGATAGTCGTTTAGATGTAGGCTATGTTCCAGAAGAAAATCTTATTGGTCGCGCGAGCGTGATTTTCTTTTCTATCAGTAATGGTTCAAGTGCTTGGCAGATTTGGCGTTGGCCATTTGATGTGCGTTGGAAACGTTTGTTTTCTTTCATAAATACGGTTCATGATTTGCCGCTTATCAAGCAAGGAAACAACGATGAAACGTCTCATGATTGATCAGCTTTTCAAGCTGACGGGGCATCGTTTTAAAGATGAAGAGAGGTTAAAGAAGGCATTAACACACTCGAGTGTACAAGATTCGGAACAGGGGAATTATGAACGACTAGAGTTTCTAGGGGATCGGGTTTTAGGGCTTTTGATTGCAGAGATGCTGTATCAACTTTTTCCTCAGGCAAGTGAAGGTGAATTATCAGTCCGTTTAAATCATCTGGTCAATGCACAGACATGTGCTGATATTGCGCGTGAAATGAGACTTCCTGATATGATCCGTGTTGGTTTTGAGATGAAAAATTTTGAGGGGCGTCGACTTATCAATATGCATGCAGATGTCGTGGAAGCTTTGATTGCCGTAATATATCTCGATGGAGGATTGGAAAGTGTTCGCCCTTTTATTCAAAAATATTGGCAAAGTAGGGCAAAGAAAATGGATGCTGGTCGACGTGATGCCAAGACAGAATTACAGGAATGGGCACATATCCAAGGCAATGCACAACCACATTATCAGGTTATAAAACGTTCAGGTCCAGATCACGATCCTGTTTTTATGGTAGAGGTCAGTATTTCTGGGTTTGCTTCAGAGATTGGGCAGGGAAGCTCCAAAAGATATGCTGAAAGAATGGCAGCTGAAAAAATTTTGCGACGAGAGGGTGTATGGAAAACAGTGGGAAAAAATAATCATGAGTGACGTTATGAAAACGCGTTCTGGGTTTGTTGTGCTTATTGGGATGCCTAATGCCGGTAAATCGACATTGGTTAATCAATTGGTTGGAACAAAGGTTTCAATTGTAACACATAAGGTACAAACAACACGAACTTTAATCCGCGGTATTGTCATTCATGATGATGTGCAAATTGTGTTGGTCGATACACCGGGTGTTTTTCGTCCCCATAAGCGCTTAGAACGAGCCATGGTCTCTGCTGCTTGGGGAGGGGCTAAGAGCGCTGATGTTCTGCTTGTTTTAATTGACGCTCAAAGTGGTCTTTCGGATGAAGTTGATATGATGTTAGATATTGTAAACAATATGAAACAAGAAAAAGTTCTTGTTCTTAATAAGGTTGATACAGTTGTTAAATCATCTCTTCTAGCGTTAACCACTAAAATAAATGAACGTGTAAAGTTTGCGCAAACATTTATGATTTCTGCTCTAAACGGTTCTGGTTGCAAGGATTTACTTCATGCGTTGAGTAACATGATGCAGGAAGGGCCATGGTATTATCCGGAAGATCAAATTTCTGATATGCCTATGCGTCATCTTGCTGCTGAAATTACGCGTGAAAAACTTTTTCTTCGTCTTCATGATGAACTTCCTTATTCCTCAACGGTTGAAACAGAAAACTGGGAAGAGCGTTCAGATGGTTCCGTTAAAATTAATCAAGTTATTTATGTCGAGCGTGAGAGTCAGAAAAAAATTGTCTTAGGAGCAAAAGGCGATACAATTAAAGCGATTGGTCAAGCAGCACGTAAAGAACTCATGGAAATTATGGATCAAAAGGTTCATCTTTTTCTCTTTGTGAAAGTGCGCGATAATTGGGATACCGATCCAGAACGTTATCGTGAAATGGGATTGGATTTTTTAAAATAAGATTTTTAAAAATAATTAAAGTAAAATGAAGTGGAAAGAACAAGCCGTTATACTTGGTACGCGCCAATATGGTGAAACAAGTGTTATTCTTGAGATTATGACACGTGAACATGGTCGTTATATGGGAGTGGTAAAAGGGGGGCGCTCGCGTCGCATGGCAGCTCTTCTTCAACCTGGAAATTTTGTGGAGGCTGAATGGTGGGCTCGTTTAGACGAACATTTGGGACTTTTTCGGCTTGAAGCTCTTGATTTACATGCGGCACGATTAATCTGTCTACCAGAAGCACTTTATGCTTTGCAATTGATAGCTTTTCATTTGCGGCTTCTTCCCGAACGTGATCCGCACCCCATTTTATATGATATTTTACACCTTTTTATGCAGAATTTTGATGAACCATTTGTAAATGCAGAATTGCTTGTACGTTTTGAAATGCGGCTTCTTGAAGAACTTGGTTTTGGTCTTGATTTATCTTGTTGTGCTGCAACAGGTCGTCAGGAAAGGCTTCATTACGTATCACCAAAATCTGGTCGGGCTGTCTGTGAAGAAGCAGGAGAACCTTGGAAAAAAAAGCTTCTTATTCTACCACAGTTTCTTGTACAAAGAATGACTCGTCCTGCTGATTTTAGTGATATAATAAATGGTTTTATACTGACGGGTTTTTTTCTTATGCGTCATGTCTGGGAGCCACGAGATATAAAGCAGCCGTCAGTGCGCATGAATTTGATACAATTGTTTGAGCGCCAATTTGGTGTACAGGCATTAATTTGTTGATCTGATGATAATTGAATGGGAAAATGAGAATTTTAAAGACAATTGCTGAAGTTCGCCAATATACTTCAGAGGAACGACGTTTAGGTTTTTCGATTGGTTTTGTTCCAACAATGGGGGCATTGCATGATGGTCATCTTGCATTAGTACAGTATGCAAGAGCAATGTGTGATCGCGTAGTGGTTTCTATTTTTGTCAATCCAAAGCAATTTGGACCTCATGAAGATTTTTCTCAATATCCAAGAGATTTGAAGGGCGATTGTGCTTTGTTAAAAGAAGCAGGTGTTGAATGTGTTTTTGCTCCTTCTGTAGATGAAATGTGGCCACCAGGAAATGACACAATTGTACAAGTGAAAAAATTATCACGTATTTTGATGGGAAAATTACGTCCAGGGCACTTTTGTGGTGTAACAAGCGTTGTTGCTAAACTTTTTAACATTGTCCAACCAGATAAGGCTTTTTTTGGGGAAAAAGATTTTCAACAAATTTTAATTATTCGGCGTATGGTTGAAGATTTGGCTTTTCCTATTGAAATCGTTGGAGTTCCTATTCTACGGGAGTCAGATGGTGTAGCTTGTTCTTCACGCAATCAGCTTTTAACATTAGAAGATCGTAAAGCTGCCAAAATTCTTCCTGAAAGTGGAAAAGCTGCTGAAAAGCTTTACCATGAAGGTGAACGGTCGGTTGATAAATTATGCAAAACTGTTCATGATATTTTACAACAAGAAACGCGTGCAATCATTGAAGCGATAGATTTACGGGATATGGAAACTTTATGCGTGATTAGAGGAACATTGAATAAACCAGCAGTTTTACTTCTTACTGTCCGCTTTGGTGAGGTAAGGCTGATTGATCAATATATATTGCAAGAGAAGGGTGGAAAATGAGTGTACATAAAACCGTAAAGCGTATAACATCTTCCGAAATACGTGCAAGAAAGAGACAACAGCCAATTGTTTCTTTAACAGCTTATCAAGCTTATACTGCGCGGATTGCTGATCCATATTGCGATATCCTTTTGGTTGGTGATAGCGTTGGGATGGTTGTGTATGGGTTTGAGACAACGCTTCCTGTTAATTTAGATATGATGATTTTACACGGGAAAGCCGTGGTGCGTGGATCTCAAAAAGCTCTTGTGGTTATTGATATGCCTTTTGGTTCTTATGAAGAAAGTCCAGAACAAGCTTTTTTTAATGCATCGCGTATTCTTGCTCAAACGGGGTGTGGTGCAGTTAAGCTTGAAGGGGGGAGTTATATAGCAGAAACAATAGATTTTTTGTGTAAACGTGGCATTCCAGTGATGGGGCACATTGGTCTTACACCCCAGGCGGTGAATCGTTTTGGTGGCTTCAAAACACAAGGACGCAAGGAGAATGATTGGCAAAGAATTGAAGCAGATGGAGCAGCGATTGAAGAGGCAGGTGCTTTTGCTATTGTTTTAGAAGGGATTGTCGAACCTTTAGCGGTGAAACTGACAAATAAGCTTTCTATCCCTACGATCGGTATAGGGGCGTCTAATCAATGTGATGGACAAGTATTGGTTATGGAAGATATGTTGGGCTATGGTTCTCATGTGCCAAAATTTGTACGCCGTTATGGAGACCTTGAACAAGCCATGGAAACTGCAATAAAGAATTATGCAGAGGATGTCACATCTCGTGCTTTCCCAGCGGATAATGAAGTTTATAAACTAAAATAAACTTCAGTTTAAGATGAAAGGTTTGACAAGAGGACATTTGTTGTTTTGATAATAAATGTGCATTATTTAATATATTTTGTATACAATTTGAGCTGTGATTTTTCCATTTCTTGAATGGAGTCACGCCTCTCATGCAAAACAGAACGCCATTGGGTCGCTAATTCACGTGCTTTTTTAAAAAGAGCTTTCTTAAGGCACCCAATCCTATTTCGCGACGGCGTTCGTGAATAGTATAGTGGTAAGTCCCTTATGAAGTGTATAAAATTTATAGAGCACTCCCGTCTTTACGCTTCATAAGAGAGCAAGCCGGCATCATCACACACTTTGCCAATTTTCAATGCTGCGACAGCGCTTAGCACTTGAGATGGTTCATAAGAAGCATTTTAACTCTTTCTTTAAAAAATTTTACCCACACGCCAGCCGCGCTTGTGGTGTGCAAGAGAATGATTTTGATTGATTCAATATAAACAGATTTGAAATGAGTGAAGCTTACGATATTAGGAGCTCTCATTCAAAATGAAAAAACAATGAATTATTATTATAAGTCAGTGTGATGAGTCTGTAATGACAAGGAATCAACAATGCGAAGAGTCTATAATCTTTGGGCATCTAAGTCATTAAAGCGCGTTAAAAATGCGTTTTCAATGTGTTGTGTAGAATAGGGGGATAAATTAAGATCATCGGGTAGAATATTATTGGGAGAGCCAAAATAGCGAAGGGCTTCTTCTGTATTAAATCCAGCAAGCGTAATCGCTTCATAATAGGCAGCAATACGGTCGGCTTGTTTAATTTTTTTTAAAAGTTTTTGAGAAAGATCAACGGGAAGAGAAAAGCGCATGTGGATAGCATCTTGGATGCGCTTTTCAACGCGTTCATATTGTTTTCCTATGACAGCTTTAAAAGGGGAAATCATATCGCCGATGACATATTCTGGAGCATCATGAAGAAGGGTATAAAGACATTCGTTGCTTCCCGATTGTGGAAAAAGTTTTTGAAATATTTGTTCAACCAAAAGTGAATGTTGTGCAACAGAATAGGCATGCTCTCCTCGTGTTTGACCGTTCCAACGTGCTACGCGAGCAAGTCCATGGGCAATATCTTCAATTTCAACATCAAAAGGAGAAGGGTTGAGAAGATCAAGTCGCCTTCCAGAGAGCATTCTTTGCCAAGCGCGGGCTTCTCCATTTTTTAATAATTCAGCTTTAGCCATGCGTGTTTTCTATAGTATTTTCAGGAAAGGTAAAATTCATATTTTCAGCAATGCTTATAGTGACAGGAATGTTTTTTACAGTAAAGGGGATGTTATGATCCATAGCATCTTTGACGTGGTCAATACGCATTAAAGCAAGAGCCTCATTTTCTACACATGTTCCCAAGTAGCCAAGCACTTTTGTTCTTGCTTCAATGCTAGATTGAGGGGTTAATTTACACTGGCCTTTTACAATAAAAATACGGCGACGTGCTGCACGGCGGTGGTGCATTCGTGAAACAATTTCTTGTCCAATATAACATCCTTTATTGAATGCAAGTCCATTGATTTGATCGTAATTAATATCATGAGGAAAGACTTTGCCAATTTCATAGTCTTGATCACTTTCCGCAATTGCATAACGGATACGCAATTGATTCCATGTGTCATGATATTCTGAAGTCAAAAAAGGTTTTTTGCCATAGATTCGTATTATTTTTTCTTGTTGTGGGAAGCGTTTATCAACAAAACTTGAATCAAAATTTAAAGCATCTGATTCATTATTCAAAGAAACTGTAACAAGCTCTTGGAATGGTTGTGTAATTTCTACTTTTTTGCGCAGCTTATAGAGCAACAGACGCTTATGGAGCGTATCAGCTAAAGGCATTCTGATATCAATCAAGTAACCATCTTCTTTTTTTCCGATAAGAAAATCAGCAAGAACCTTTCCTTGTGGGGATAAAAGGGCTCCAGGGAAAAGTTCCTGTGGACTGATTTTTTTTACATCTGTCGTGATCAGGGATTGTAGAAAATCTGTTGCTTCTTCACCTGTAATTTGAATAAGCCCGCGGTTTTTTAAGCAAATGGCATTTTGTTTTTCAATCATGGTTCTTGCCTTTCTGCTCAAAGTTACATAATCGATAAGTGAGCAATATGTAAGGAGCGTGGTTATGTTTAAAACATTTGATACAATTTTTAAAGGTGCAACACTTGTAAATCATGATGGAAGAAGCAAGCGTGATATTGGTGTTACAAATGGTCGTATTGCTGAAATAGGTAACCTTACATGTGCATCGGCTAGTGAGGTCATTGATTGTACGGGGCTTCATATTTTACCAGGAATTATTGATAGCCAAGTGCATTTTCGTGAGCCAGGAAATGAATATAAGGAGGATTTGGAAAGTGGCTCGTATTCTGCTGTTTTAGGGGGTGTTACGGCAGTTTTTGAAATGCCTAATACCAATCCATTGACAACATCAGAAGAAACATTAAGCGATAAGGTTCAACGTGCATTTCATCGAATGCATTGTGATTTTGCATTTTGGGTTGGAGGAACGCGTGAAAATGCTCATGAACTATCTGAATTAGAAAGACTTCCTGGTGCGGCTGGAATTAAAGTCTTTATGGGGTCCTCTACCGGTGATCTTTTGGTTGATGATGATGAAAGTGTACGCCTTATTTTGAAGAATATACGCCGTCGTGCGGCTTTTCATTCTGAAGATGAGGCGAGGCTCAAAGAGCGTAAAATATTGCGTATTGAAGGGGATGCATCGTCACATCCGATTTGGCGTGATGAAGTTGCGGCATTAAAATGTACGCAGCGTTTGGTAAAAATTGCTCATGAGACGAAGGCTCGGATTCATGTGTTACATCTTTCGACAGAAGAAGAAATTGATTTTCTAAAAAAACATAAGGATGTTGCAACAATTGAAGTGACACAACATCATTTGACTCTCACGGCTGATGATTATAAGAAGTTTGGTACATTAATTCAGATGAATCCGCCTATTCGTGAGCCGCGCCACCGTGAAGCTCTTTGGTACGGTGTTCAACAAGGAATTATTGATGTCTTAGGTTCAGATCATGCGCCTCATACTCTTGAAGAAAAACTTCAACCTTATCCCTCTTCACCTTCAGGTATGACAGGCGTGCAAACAACAGCAGCAATTATGTTGACACATGTGAATGCAGGAAAAATATCTCTTGAACGTTTTGTTGATCTCACTTCACATGGCCCTAGTCGTATTTTTGGTATAAGTTGTAAAGGGCGCATTGCTGTTGGGTACGATGCTGATTTAACCATTGTTGATCTTAAGCGAGAAGAAATTATTACGAATAGCTTAATTGGTTCGCGTACCGGTTGGACACCTTATGATGGTCAAAAAGTTAAAGGTTGGCCTGTTGGGACTATTATCCGTGGTATGCGCGTTATGTGGGAAGGTGAAATTGTCACACCTTCACAAGGAGAGCCTGTTAAATTTATGGAAACTTTGGTGTAAAAAAATTAAAATTATAAGTATGCCGTAAAATACCATCTTTTAGAGTGGTGATATAGGGTATGTCAGCCTCTTTGGCACATAAGTGTTTTTTTTATGCGTGGTGAATATTTTTAGGCTTGTTTTTAGAAACTATGAAGCAAAAGTGGGAAGCCAAGAGGAACCTTATTCAACAAGAACCTAGATTATTTACAGAGCAAATTTAGTTAAAAATCTTTGTCCTTTGAGGTGTGGGGAGGAAGCCAAAGAACGGTTTTATATGGGGAAAAAGGCGCATATGAATAAAAGCGTATCAAGACATTATTCTTTAAACGTCTCTCTATTTTCAGAGCTGGTTTATTGCTCCCCGCATTTGTGAAAGGAGTATCATTGATATCGCTAAAATTGAGAGAGCTACTTTTTGTATAGATTAATTATTTATAATGCATGAGGAGGTTTTCAGATAAAATTCTTCCTTCCTCAATGTATTTTTGATTGGCTTCAATGGCTGCTTGTGTACAATGATGATAATTTTCTGAGAAAGCACGATATGCTTCATTAAACGCTTCATAAAAATAAGCACGTCTTTGTGGAATGGGGTGTTCTGCTTCAATCAGTGCATTCATATAGTCATACCATTGGTTTGTTGGAGGCTCGCAAAGATTTTGGAGAGAATGCAATGATCCCAAAATTTCTGCTAGTCGGAGTAATTTTTTTTCATAAGGTGGAGATTGTTGTGCAAAGGCTGGCATTGAAATGACAAGAAATATTAAAATAATGATGTTTATCAATCTATTATGCATTATTTTTATTGCTTTCTTTGAATAAAACTCTGTAAAGATAAAATAATTTTGTCATGAGAACGGTGTAAAAAATAAAGTTAATTGCTACATTATTCTCAATTATTGATTATAAAATATAGGGCGTAAGAGGCAGTAAGGAACCCATTGTGGAATATTGAAAATACTGACGAAGCTTTGTGTGGTTAAAAATTTAAGATTTTCTGCCTCCAAGCTATCTATTTTTCACATAGATTTATATTGTATTGCCTATAGATTTTTTTCTAAGCTCATTTTCTTTAAGGAGGGAAAGCATCTCTAATGATAGAACGCTTTTGTCCAATCAAATAAAATAGATTGTTTTTATGATAAACGATGAATACAGCCGTAAATACAATGGGAAAATGGTAAGAAGAATTTACTATAAGATACAAGTTTTTAGCTTAAACCGCGTAATACAATGATTTGAGATAAGATACATCTAAAAGGATCGGTGCATAATATCGTCCATGGAGTCAATAAATGAAAGAGTTGCGATTTTATAATACGCTAACACGTAAAAAAGAAAAATTTACACCAATAGATGCGACAAGAGTACGTCTTTATGTTTGTGGACCGACAATTTATGATTATGCGCATATAGGAAATGCACGTCCTGTTATTGTTTTTGATATTTTATTTCGCTTATTGCGTCATGTTTATGGCAATGAGCATGTTCTATATGCGCGTAATATTACAGATGTCGATGATAAAATTAATGCACGAGCAGCTAGCGAATATCCAAACGTATCATTGAATGAGGCTATTCGTCACTTAACAGAACGTACATATTCTCAGTTTCAACAAGATACCATAGCACTTGGTTGTCTGTTGCCAACCAGTCAGCCACGCGCCACTGAGCATTTAGAGGAGATGCGCTCTTTAATTGAAAGGTTGCTTGAAAAGGGGCACGCTTATGAAGCGGAAAATCATATATTATTTTCTGTAAGTAGCATAAAAAATCCTCCCCATTATGGGGCATTTGCAAATCGTTCTTTAGATGAAATGAGGGCGGGGGCGCGTATCGATGTTGCTGCTTATAAAAGGGAAGAGATGGATTTTGTTTTGTGGAAGCCTTCTGTGGAAGGAGAACCAGGTTGGGAATCACCGGGCGGAATTCCTGTTTTAGGTCGTCCAGGTTGGCATATTGAATGTTCTGCAATGTCAATGGCAAAGTTATTAGCGCCCTATGGCGGTGGTTTAACCTGTGATGATCCGACCGCCAATGTTTTTGATATCCATGGTGGTGGAATTGATTTAATTTTTCCTCATCATGAAAATGAGATTGCACAAAGTTGTTCAGCTTTTGGGACGGAGCGAATGGCTAATTTTTGGATGCATAATGGTTTTTTACAAGTTGAAGGCAAAAAGATGTCGAAAAGCTTTGGCAATTTCATAACTATTCGTTCTATTTTAGAGAATAATTTGGGGGAGTTTAATGGTATTTTAACCGATGAAATGAAGCAAAATTGGGCTGGTTTGTCTGCGCGTTTTTCGATGTTGCAAACGCATTATCGTGAACCATTAAATTGGACAGCACAGCGTTTAATACAATCGAGCAGCGAACTGTATCGTTGGTATGAATGGCTTCGCAGCAAAAAGAGTGAGATGAAAAACAATGAAGCAATTGATGATACTTTGATAGATGCACTTAGTGATGATCTTAATACTCCAAAAGCACTGACTCTTTTGCGAAAATTTTATAAAGAAGGAAATGCTTTGGCTCTTCTGAATGGGATGAATTTATTAGGACTGTTAAGACAAGAATGGATTAAAGAAATAGATTGCCCATTATTTATGAGAAAAACTTTCCTTGATACAAAATTTATTGATCAGCGCATTGCCGAAAGACTAAGACTTATCCATAATAAAGAGTGGGAAGCTGCGGATACAATTCGTGATGAGCTTGCAGCTGAGGGGGTTCTTTTAAAAGACAGTAAGGATCCGCAGAGTGGTGAGCGCATAACTGTGTGGGAAATAAAACGATTTTAATTTCTCTATTCCAGCAGCTTCATAAAAAAGGAGAATATGATGGAATTTTTATATCATTATGGATATATCGCGCTTAAACTGGCTGTAGGTCTTGTTGCCTTCTTATTTATTTTAAGAACGACGGGGCGGGGGAGTCTTAGTCAGATGACACCAGTTGATTTGGTCAGTAATTTTGTCATGGGAGGTATTATTGGAGGAGTTATTTATAATCAGAATATTAGTAGCATTCAATTATTGCTTGTTTTATTCATCTGGCAAACCTTGATTACATCTTTTAATTTTATTGCACGCTATTCAGTTTTTTTTCGTCGTCTTATTGCAGGGCGGAATGTCACATTAGTTTTAGATGGAGTTTTCCAAATGGATAAGATTAAGAGCTTAGGGATCAATATTAATGATCTCATTACGATGTTACGTCTTAAAGGGTGTCACTTACATGAAGCTGCTTTTGTTCGTTTGGAAACCAATGGTGATTTCACTGTCATTAAAAAGGAAGAGGGAAAGAAATCGACGATTTTAATAGAAAATGGTGAAGTTATTGATGAGGGACTTAAAGAGATTGGTAAAACAAAAAAGTGGCTTCAGGCAGAATTGAAAAAAAACATGTAAAAGTTGAAAGTTTATTCGCAGCAGAGTGGTATGAAAATATAGATCAAAATAATAAATTATATAGTGGATTATTTCTTGTTCCTTTTTCAAAAACAGTCTAACTTCAAAAAACGGGTAGGTATAGCTTATTGGAAGCTCCGTAATGAAGAGATGAATCTATAAACAACCACAGAGGGTATTTTGCCTGTTTGTGCGGATGATAGAGAAGTAAGGACTTTATGAAACGCAATGAAATGACAAAAACTGTATCATCAGATACAGGGAGAACTCTGCACACACTTTACAATTTATGGCCCTATATGTGGCCAGTAGGTCGGCGTGATCTAAAAATGCGTGTGTTGTGGGCAATATTTTATCTTGTTTTGGCTAAGCTCGTTCTCATATCTGTACCGTATTTCTTTAAATATTCTACGAATGTGCTTGATTCAAGCTTTCAGCCACCTAAATGGTTCCCATCCAGTTGGATTATTCCCATCATGCTCGTTTTGGCATACAATGTCGCGCGTATTATGCAGGCTGGATTAAATCAATTACGCGATTCTCTGTTTGCCACTGTTGGTCAATACGCTGTTCGTCAATTAGCTTATAAAACCTTTGTACATATGCATGAGTTATCTTTGCGATTTCATTTGGAACGCCGAACAGGTGGGCTTTCTCGTGTGATTGAGCGTGGAACAAAAGGAATTGAAGCGATCGTAAGATTTTCAATTCTTAGTACAGTACCAACAGTTTTAGAATTTATATTAACGGCACTGGTATTTTACATAAGTTATGGGTGGCATTATCTTCTCATCGTTGTTGCAACAGTTGGATTATATATCGTGTTTACCATTAAGGCGAGTGATTGGCGTATTCGCATTCGGCAAAAAATGAATACAGCGGATACTGAGGCGAATACTCGCGCTGTTGATTCTCTTTTGAATTTTGAAACGGTCAAATATTTTGGTAATGAAACTCTAGAAGCCGATCGATTTGATGCTTCTATGGTAGGTTATGAAAAAGCCGCAACAAAGATTTGGACATCGTTAAGCTGGCTTAATTTTGGTCAGACTCTTATCTTTGGTATTGGAATGACGATCATGATGCTGATGTCAGCTTATGAAGTTTTTTATAAGACACAAACTTTAGGAGATTTTGTTTTTATTAATGCGCTTTTAATGCAACTTTCCATTCCACTAAATTTTATTGGTTCAATGTATCGTGATATTCGACAAGGTTTAACGGATATTGAAGCAATGTTTGATCTTTTAGATGTTCAGAAAGAGATCGTTGATAAATCGGATGCTAAACCGTTAGAGATAAGCGATGGGACCATTTGTTTTCATCAGGTAAAGTTTTCCTATGATTCGAGACGTCAGATTCTCAGAGATATTGATTTTGAAGTTCCTGGAGGAAAAACAGTCGCTATTGTCGGTCCATCGGGTGCCGGTAAATCTACTATTTCTCGGTTGCTTTTTCGGTTTTATGATGTTGATGCAGGCTCTATCACAATTGATGGGCAGGATATTCGTGACGTAACACAAAAGAGTTTGCGTGAAGCGATTGGCATGGTCCCACAAGATACGGTGTTATTTAATGATACAATTGCCTATAATATTTGCTATGGGCGTCCAAGTGCTACAGATGAAGAGATGCGCAAAGCTGCTGAAATGGCACAAATATCAAAATTTATTGAAATTTTACCGGAAGGTTTTCAGTCTATGGTAGGAGAGCGAGGTCTCAAATTATCAGGTGGTGAAAAACAACGCGTGGCTATTGCGCGGACACTTTTAAAAGCTCCTCCACTTCTTATTCTAGATGAAGCAACGGCGGCTCTTGATACGGCGACGGAACAGGAAATTCAACAAGCATTGGATATTGTAAGCCGTGGACGTACAACATTGATTATTGCTCACCGTCTTTCTACTGTTATCAATGCGGATGAAATTTTAGTTCTTAAAAGTGGTCGTATTATTGAAAATGGGACGCATACAGAGCTTTTACGCAAGAAAGGTCTTTATGCTTCAATGTGGAATAAGCAGCTTGAAGCATCGCAAGCGGAAGAAAAATTACGTAAAATGCGTGAAGAAGATGAGACGAGTGTTGTTAATCGTAAAAAATAAATAGAGCAAAATGTAATCTATATCTTTATATGGAGTGATTGATTAAATACATAAAAAGACACAAGAGGAACAAAAAGCTTTGTTGCTTGTTTAAGTTTACGATGAATAGGAAATTATATGAGTATTCTGCAATCTTTCCATAATAGCTTTGTACCGGTTCATAAAGAAGGTTATCCTTTTATTGTAGCGTTTTTTGTTATTTCGCTCATTCTTGGTTGGATATGGAGTCCGTTGTTTTGGTTTGGTCTCGTTCTCACGGTGTGGTGTGTATACTTTTTCCGTGATCCAGATCGTGTGATCCCTTTGAATTCAAATTGGGTTATGTCGCCTGCAGATGGGCGTATTTCATTTGTGGAATCATGTGTTCCACCTGAAGAATTAGGATTAGGGAAAGATGAAATGATCCGTATTTCCATTTTTATGGATGTTTTTTCATGCCATATTAATCGTATTCCTATCAGTGGTACAGTAGAGTCTATCGTTTATCATCCAGGTCGATTTACCAATGCTGACTTTGATAAAGCTAGTCAGTTTAATGAGCGTAATGGGGTGGTAATTGATAGCAAACATGGTAAAATTGGTGTCGTACAAATAGCGGGGATGGTTGCACGCCGGATTGTTTGCTGGTCAAAAGAAAACGATGCCGTTATGACTGGTGAGCGATTTGGATTGATTCGTTTTGGTTCTCGCCTTGATATTTATATACCAACTGAAATGAAAGTGCGTGTTGCAGTTGGACAGACAGCAATTGCTGGAGAAACAGTTTTGGGTTCTTTTGATGATAAGAGTGCCACAACGGACTTCAGATACGATTAGGATTCACAATGAAAAATTTTTCGCCATTTTCTTCATTCAATCCTGAGGGGCAGCATGATGAAGGTGCAAATCGGCGGCGTTCACCTACATCGATGCGGTATGTCATTCCCAATATCATTACTATTTTAGCAATTTGTGCAGGGATGAGCAGCATTCGTTTGGCTTTTGAACATCGCTATGAAGCTGCTATTTTAATGGTGCTTTTGGCCGCAGTTTTAGATGGTGCTGATGGTCGCATTGCCCGTTTAATAGATGGTAGTTCATCTTTTGGGGCACAGATGGATTCTCTTGCTGATGTTATAAATTTTGGTGTTACCCCTGCACTCATTGTTTATTCTTTTATCTTGAATCAAGCAAATCACATTGGTTGGGTTGCTGCCCTTGTTTATTGTGTTGCTTGTTGTTTGCGATTAGCACGTTTTAATGTGATGTTGGATAACCCCAATATACCTAAGTGGCAGAGAAGTTATTTTGTTGGTGTTCCAGCACCAGCAGGAGCATTATTACTTTTATTGCCTACCTATTTAGGCACTCTTGGTTTGGTCCCCAATTGGGGGTGGGCATTATTTTTTAGTCTTTATACTGTAATTATTGCTTTTCTTTTGATTAGTCGTTTACCGGTATGGAATGCAAAAACAATTGATCAAAATTTAAGGCGCGATATCGTTATACCGTGCATGTTGGTCATTGTTATTTATGTCGGTTTTCTTGCGACTTACACATGGGAAACTTTATTGATTACAGCTGTTAGCTATATGATTTTTCTCCCTTGTAGTTTTATCGCTTATAATAAACGTGCTACTTTAGAAGAGAAAAAGGCTGATGCTAAAGCTATCCAAGAATTATAAAGTGCTTCATTCTTCTGTCGAGAAGCACAGGAAAAAGAGAGAGTCGAACGATTTACTTCTCATATGATGATCAATCAGGTACGTGATAATCTACAAACCGATTTTTATGGACATTAAAGAGTTTTCCAGTTTCATTTAAATCAGGTGATAACAAATGGACTATCTTTTTTGCTACCTCTTGTGGTGAAGGGAGAGTTTGTGGATCTTCACCGGGCATAGCTTCAGCGCGCATGGCAGTGCGTGTCGCACCAGGGTTGACACAATTAATCTTAATAGGGGTTTGTTTGAGTTCTTCTGCCCAACAGCGGGCAATCACCTCTAAAGCCGCTTTAGAGGCTGCATAAGCTCCCCAGAAAGGGCGCGCAGCATGCGCAACGCTTGAGGATAACAGGATGGCTCGTCCAGCATCAGATTCACGTAATAAAGGCTCAACGGCTTTCATTAAGCGCCATTGGCTGAAAAGATTTATTTGAAAAACATCTTCAAATACCGTGTTTTCTATATGCGCTATTGGTGAGAGTGTTCCAAGAATTCCTGCGTTTGCAACGATAATATCAAGTTTTTTCCAGCGTTTGGCAATTGAGATAGCAAGGGTATCGATGTTTTCCATATGATGCAAGTCAAGGGGAACGAGGGTTGCATGAGCCCCTTTTTCTCGGATTTGATTATCTAATTCAGTAAGTCCACTGACTGTTCGTGCAAGAGCAATAATATGAGCGCCGCGTGCAGCAAGCTCGAGTGCTAAATAATAGCCAATCCCTCTTGATGCGCCAGTAACAAGTGCAACACGCCCATGGAGACTAAAGTCACGTTTTGTCATCATTAATCTCTTGTTTTAAGAACAAATGATTGATGAATTTTGGAGAGATTTTCTTGATCAACCAGATGCGTAGGATAATATCCAGTAAAATAATGGTCAGTAAATTGTGGGTCGGCGTTATTCCGTTTTTCCCCTGCTACAGCAAGATATAATCCATCCGTTGAAAGAAATTCTAATGAATCCGCTCCAATAAAATCACACATAGATTTTAAATCTGGATATTGATTTGCTAAAAGGTTTTCAGCTTTAGGTGTATCAATACCATAAAAGTCAGGATAAAAAATCATAGGGCTAGAAATGCGCATATGAACTTCTTTTGCTCCTGCATCGCGAAGCATTCGTACAATTTTAAGGGATGTTGTTCCACGTACAATAGAGTCATCAACCAGAATAACACGTTTTCCTTCAATCACAGGACGGTTTGCCGAATGTTTTAACTTGACGCCAAAAGCGCGAATTTGTTGTGTTGGTTCGATAAAAGTGCGGCCAACATAGTGATTACGAATAATACCAAGCTCGAAGGGAATTCCAATTTTTTGTGCATAGCCAATTGCAGCAGGCGTTCCTCCATCAGGAACAGGAACCACAACATCACCCTCACAAGGGGCTTCCTGTGCTAAACGGCTTCCCATATTTTTGCGTATTGTATAAACACTACGCCCTCCAACGATTGAGTCTGGGCGGGCAAAATAAACATATTCAAACAAGCAAAGTTTTTCTGGTTTTGTATTTTCTGGTTTTATAATTTTTTTCGTAATTTCCCCATTTTTTTGTATTTCACATATGATGATTTCTCCATTTTTAACATCACGGACATATTTTGCTCCAATAATATCAAGAGCACAAGTTTCAGAACAAAAGATAGGCTTACCATCAAGTTCCCCCATCACGAGAGGTCTAATTCCTGTTGGATCGCGTGCCGCAATAAGTTTTGTACGTGTGAGCGCTAACATAGCATACCCACCTTCTACTTGCCGAATCGCATCAACAAAACGATCAGAGGACGATTCATAACGTGAGCGGGCAATAAGATGGAGAAAAACTTCTGAATCCGACGTTGATTGACAGATAGCACCAGAAGCGATGAGTTCACGGCGTAATGTGAGACCATTGGTAAGATTACCATTATGCGCAATAGCAATACCTCCAACTTTCAATTCAGCAAAAAGGGGTTGAACATTGCGTAATGCCACTTCTCCAGTTGTTGAATAACGGGTATGTCCAATAGCACGATTTCCTGGTAAGCGTGCAAGTGTTGCAGGGTTTGTATAGTGATCTCCAACAAGACCTAAATGCTTTTCTTGATGAAATATTTTATTATGGTAAGAAACAATCCCAGCTGCTTCTTGCCCACGATGCTGAAGTGCGTGGAGTCCAAGAGCTGTTAATGTTGCGGCATCTTCATGCCCAAGAATACCAAAAACTCCACATTCTTCATGAAGGGTATCATCATCTAATGAAAATTCTTGACAGAAAACATCGCTTTTTATCATCATATTCTTTCAGTTGTGATATGGAGGAATCATTAATATCACATTTTACATCATTTAGTTCTCTTTCCTCATGAAAAACTATTCTCTATTTTTTGAAAATTATCTTTTCATGAGAGTGTTGCTCATACGTATGTTTATTGCTGTCTTTAAACAAATTTTCCGTCTTTTCGAGAACAGATCCAATATCTTTTGGGAGTATTTCCCAAACTTTTTGTCCCAATGAATCTAAAATAGGCCTTGTTTTTGCATTTTTTAACCAATTCGCTTGAAGCTCGGGTTTAATCAGTGCATTAAGCAGTAACATACCGATGACCATGATAAGTAAACCACGAAGTGCTCCAAAAATAAAACCAATAGTACGGTCAAGGATACCAATTCGACTATCAATAATAAAATCAGAGATCTTCATTGTAATAATTGAAGTAATAATGAGAACAATAATAAAAATTGTGACCAATGTTGTGATCAATGCAATCATTTTATTAGAGAGATATTGTTCAAAGAAAGGTAAGACAGGTTTGAATAAAAACAGTGTCGTAACAGCTGCAACTGCCCAAGAAATCAACGATAACACTTCACGTGAAAATCCTCGAAGCATAGCAAGAAAAGCGGACAACAGGATGATTACTACGACAATTCCATCAAGGATTGTTATGATCATTTGTTTGTTCCTTATACATAAAGTTATGTTCTTTTAAGTCTGTGTGCAAATATATTTTTTGTTCTTATAGCAAGGATCTTTTGTATTTTATAGAGTTTTTTCTATATTATCATATCTGTGGTGCAGATCATTTTTTACTTACGGTAAGAGTAGCAACGAGTTCGGGAAGGTCGGAGAAAGTTTTTTGTTGAAAGTTGAGCGACTTCATCATTTCGGTTGTTGTTGTGGGGTGAAAGGCTCCTTGAAAGCCGAGTTTTTTTGCTTCATTGATGCGCTGTGCTGAATGTGCAACAGCGCGGGTAGCTCCTGAAAGACTAACTTCACCAAAATATACATAATCCGTTGGCAATGCGATATTGGCAAGAGAAGATACCAAAGCAGCGGCTACAGCTAAATCAGCAGCGGGTTCTGATATGCGATATCCACCTGCTACGTTCAGATAGACATCATGCTGTCCAAAACGAATGCCACAATGGGCTTCTAAAACGGCAAGAATCATAGAAAGGCGATTTCCATCCCATCCTACAACCGCACGTCTTGGTGTCCCAAGGGAAGAAGGAGCAACAAGCGCTTGAATTTCTACGAGTATCGGGCGAGTCCCTTCCATTCCTGCAAAAACAGCAGCGCCTGGTGCTTTTTCATTACGTTCCCCTAAAAATAATTCAGATGGATTTATCACTTCGCGTAATCCTTTATCAGACATTTCAAAGACACCAATTTCATCTGTTGGTCCGAAGCGATTTTTTACAGTTCTAAGAATGCGATAATGATGTCCTCCTTCACCCTCAAAATAGAGAACGCCATCAACCATATGTTCAACGACTCGAGGACCAGCAATTTGTCCATCTTTTGTAACATGCCCAACAAGAACAACGGCGGCTCCTGTTTTCTTGGCAAAGCGGATCATTGCCTGAGCACCGATACGTACTTGTGTGACAGTGCCAGGTGCTGAATCTGCTGTATCTGACCATAGGGTTTGAATCGAATCGATAATCACCATATCAAGGTTTTTATGTTCGCTTAAGGTTGCCAGAATATCTTCAACATTGGTTTCAGCAGCAAGTTTCACTTCTGTATTGTTAGCTTCAAGCCTTTGTGCGCGCAGACAAATTTGCGCAATAGCCTCTTCACCTGAAACATAGATGACATTATATCCTTTACGTGATAAAGCAGCGGCTGTTTGTGTCAGCAATGTTGATTTACCAATACCCGGATCACCTCCAACAAGGAGTGCTGATCCACGGACAAAGCCCCCACCGGTAACACGATCAAGTTCAGCAATGCCAGAATGAATACGTGGAGCATCTTCGATATTTCCAGAAAGAGATGTGAGTGTGACAATGCGTCCTTTACGAGCATTCTGCTTAGGACCACTTCCTATACCGCTATTTATAGTTTCTTCGATAAGGGAATTCCATTCCCCACAAGCGCTACATTTTCCTGCCCAACGAGAATGGATGGTTCCGCAATTTTGACAGATAAATTGAATACGATTACGCGCCATGTCGATTTAACCAATTTGCTCTGGAAGATAATCATTATCTTCCAGGTCACTGAATCGTGTGAAAGAAGACTGAAAGGCAAGTGGCACGATTCCTGTCGGTCCATGACGTTGTTTTGCAACAATAACATCAGCTTTTCCAAAAACTTTGTCCATTGTCTCTATCCATTTCATATGTTCAAGGCTACCGAACTTTGGTTCTTCATTTTTGAGGTAATATTCTTCACGATAGACAAATAAAACGATGTCGGCATCTTGCTCAATAGAACCAAATCCACCTAAATCTGAAAGTTTTGGGCGTTTATCTGTTCTGTTTTCAACTTGATGTGAAAGTTGTGAAAGAGCAATAATAGGGATATTTAATTCTTTCGCTAAAGCTTTTAATTCTGCAGTGATTTCTTGAATACGATATTCAGATGTGTATTTTAAATCACTTGTCATGAGTTGGATATAATCAATAATTAAGACATCCAAACCATGTTTTTGCTTGAGACGCCGAGCACGGGCAGCCAGTTGTGAAACTGATATTCCTCCAGTTTGATCAATATAAAGGGGTGCCTTTTGGAGCTGATTTACCGTACGAATAATTTTTGAAAATTGTTCATCTGAAATATGACCACGTCGAATATCAGAAGAAGAGACTTCCGTTTGTTCAGAAATAATACGTGTTGCAAGCTGCTCTGAGGACATTTCAAGTGAGAAGAACCCTACAACGCCGCCTTCATTTTCTTGGATATTACCATTATGATTATAAGCATTGGCAATATTAAAGGCAATATTGGTAGCAAGTGAAGTTTTCCCCATACCAGGGCGTCCCGCAAGGATAATTAAGTCGGATGGTTGTAATCCTCCCATTTTTTCATCAAGTGTTTGAATATGAGTCGCTATCCCTGATATTTGCGAAGAGCGCTTTTTTGCAGCACTTGCTATATCAACAACTCTTTTTATAGCTTCATCAAGACTGTCAAATCTACTATCGCAGTCTTCTTTTTTTTCTAGCATAATTATACACTTTCCTTTTGTTAGATATCAGTTTTTATGCAATTTTATATCAAGAATATTTTGCATGTTGTAGAATTTTCTCTGTGCTGTAGTATTTAAAACACTGCTTGTTTTTTATATTGCGGTAATTAGGGTAATTTTTCAGATAGATTAGAAAATATTTTTGTTAAAAGGTTAGAGGTTGTCCTATAAAGAGGAAAGTTTCTGATATTCTACATAATAGTCAGCCTTGCACAACAGCAGCAATTATTTTTGAATTTAAAAACAAGAAAATGAGTGTCTTGTGAGAAGGAGTTTTCTAAAAGAAGGAACAATATAGAAAGATTTAGATTAGCTATGGATTTTAATATATGTACCCCACTTACAACATTAAGAGATGTGTTATCATTTCATGCAAGAAGAATGTTATTAAATAGCAAATAACGGCGGCTAGAATCATTGAAAAATGATTCTTTGTAAGAAATTTCATTCTTGATAAGAACTACATTTTTTAATGAGAAGAATGGTTTCACAATTTTGACAGATAAATTGAATACGATTACGCATCATGTTGATTTAACCAATTTGCTCTGGAAGATAATTACTATCGGCCAGATCACTAAAGCGTGTGAAGTCAGATTGAAAGGCAAGGGGAACGATTCCTGTCGGACCATGGCGCTGTTTTGCAATAATAACATCAGCTTTTCCAAAAGCTTTGTCCATTATTTCTAGCCATTTTTGATGTTCCAAAGTGTTTAGTTTTGGTTCTTCATTTTTGAGATAATATTCTTCGCGATAGACAAACAGAACGATATCGGCATCTTGCTCAATTGAACCAGATTCACGTAAATCTGAGAGCTGTGGACGTTTATCTGTTCTATTTTCTACTTGACGTGAAAGTTGAGAGAGAGCGATAATAGGAATATTTAATTCTTTCGCTAATGCTTTTAATCCTGTGGTAATTTCTGTGATCTCTTGAACACGATTTTCTGATGAACGCTTTGAACTGCTTGTCATGAGTTGGATATAGTCAATAAACAAGATATCTAAACCATGTTGCCGCTTGAGACGCCGCGCACGAGCCGCTAATTGCGTAATTGATATTCCCCCAGTTTGATCAATATAAAGGGGTGCCTTTTGTAGTTGGTTCACCGCACGAATAATTTTTGAAAATTGTTCATCTGAAATATTACCACGCCGAATATCAGAAGAAGAGACTTCTGTTTGTTCAGAAATAATACGGGTTGCAAGCTGTTCGGATGACATCTCAAGTGAGAAGAATCCCACAATGCCGCCTTCATTTTCTTGGATATTGGCATTACGATTATAAGCATTAGCAATATTAAAGGCAATATTGGTAGCCAGTGAGGTTTTACCCATACCAGGGCGGCCCGCAAGGATAATTAAGTCAGATGCTTGTAATCCTCCCATTTTTTCATCAAGTGTTTTAATATGGGTGGCTATCCCTGATAATTGTGAAGAGCGCTTTTTCGCAGCACTTGCCATATCGATAGCTTTTTTAATAGCCTCATTAAAATTTTCAAATCCACCTCCATATTTCCCTTTTTCTGCTAGCTCAAATAACTGATTTTCAACAGTTTCAATTTGTTGGGTAGGCGTGAGTTCTACAGGAGCATCAAAGGCTGTATTGACAACTTGAGTTCCAAGGTTAATCAAAGACCGTCGGATAAAAAGATCGTAAATGACGCGTCCATAATCTTCAGCGTTAATAATAGTAACTGCCTCTGTGGCTAAGCGAACAACATATTGGTATACAGTAATATCTCCAATTTTTTCTTCCATTTGGATATAGGGCTTGATTGTAACTGGATCTACACGTTTTCCTGTTTTAATAAGGTGAGATAAAACATGATAAATTTTTTGATGCAATGGTTCAAAAAAATGTTCTGGTTTTAGAAAATCTGAAACGCGGTCAAGAGAATCATTGTTGATAAAGATGGCACCAAGCAATGCCTGTTCAGCTTCAATATTATGCGGAAGTTGCCGAAAAGAAGGAGAATCCTCTTTCTTTGAAGAGCTGACATTAACAACGTTAGTTTCTTCCATAATATTTTTCCACTAAAATTCTAAGTCTAGCTACTTTAGGCGATAAATTGAAAATCGTATAATTAAAAGAATAGAGCGACAAACCTTCATTTTAAGTTAAAATTATATAATTTTTTAAAACTCTCTTTTCGTTTCTCATTTATCATTTGTGTATTATTTATATAACGTCTATCTATTCTATTTTATAATATGTGATTTTAAAGTGGAAGTTTTGCTACTCTAAATTTAAGTATTTTTAAGTTACTTAACCTTAAAATTCCAATATCTGTGTAAGTAGAATTATTTTTTTATAACTGAAATTATTTCAGATCATGTGAGGATGTAATCAACTTAACACTCATACAAACTTTAGCCTTAAGGGTAGAACTTTAAATTATTTTTGCTTTATATGCTTGAAAACAAAAGAAATTTCCTCTTAGTGATATTATCATTCTCGGCATGTAATGCCTTTAAATAGTATACTTCTAATTCTTTCATAAAAATAAGGTTCTTTATGTACGATAGCCATAAAATACTCACTTTTAAAGTGTGAGTATTTTATGAGCGATATTTATAATGGAATAAAAAATATAAAACAGAAAGAAAAATAGCAATTAAGCTTCTTGATGAGAACTGTTTATATCGTTGTCATTAATTTCTTCTGCCAATAATTCTTCCTGACTTTCTTCTAATAATTCTTCTTGAATATTATATATTTCTTTAGCCGAAGTGAGAGTTTCACCTTCTGCTTGGCGTTGTGCTTCACTGGTAGAACGCGCAACGTTAATAATCACAGAAATTTGAACCTCTGGATGTAAACTAAGAGTGATAGTGTGAAGACCGATCATTTTTATTGGATGATTAAGTTCGATTTGATTTCTTCCAATAGAAAAGCCTTCATCTGTTATGATTTCAGCAATATCACGTGTTGACACAGAACCATAAAGTTGTCCCGTTTCACCAGCAGAACGAACAACAATGAATGATTGTCCATCAAGTTTTTCAGAAATTTTTTGCGCTTCGCTTTTGCGTTCAAGATTACGTGCTTCAAGTTGTGCACGTTGTACCTCAAAATGTTTTTTATTAGCTTCATTTGCGCGTAAAGCTTTACCTTGAGGCAAGAGAAAATTACGCGCATAACCATCTTTAACTGAGACAATATCACCCATCTGACCAAGACGAGGAATGCGCTCAAGTAAAATAATATCCATAGTTTTTCCTTTCGAACAAATAAATTTAGTGGAGTTTTTTGCGTGATTGAAAATTGTATTGAATAGCAGCCCAAATTCCCATCAAAAGTACCATGAAAACAATAGGTGGAGCAAAAACGACTGTAAAAATAGCAATATAAACAAGAGAAAGTATAATAATTCGACCGTTTACCCCTTTTGTAATATTGTGAAGATATGCTAGACCGCTAATTAATATGATGACAATGTATGCAGTACTAAAGACAAGGGTACTCAAGTTAAGAGAAGCGCTCAGCTCAACCATCGATGTTATGCAAACAATAATGAAAATAATAATTCCAGAAATTGGAAGGCGGAGAGTTTGGCTCCAATCATCACGGGGTCTTTTCAGCCATTTCATATGTTGTGCTGCTATAATGGAAAAGTAAAGGTTACCAATGAGAAAAACCAAACTATAAATAGTCAAAGAAAAAGCAGTAAAAGTTGCTGTATGCGTCATTAAAAGCTCACTAAAAGCGCGTATATAGGCTTCTTTTATTGACTGTGTTTGTTGCAGAGTTTGTGCTATGTTTTCGGTGATTTTTTTTGCAACGATGGGTGTGGAAGGACGTGTTTGAACATAGAGCCCAATGAAAGTTGCTATAAGAGCGATAAAATTAGTTAAATGAAAAATAACCGATGATAATGGATACCATATCAGTTCATTTTCTTTTTGCGCTGGTCGTGCAAGCCCAAGAAGCCAAGAAGCATAGACAGCAGGAAGGAAAAATAAGACCATAAAGCCAAGAGCAATATAGGTATTAGTGGTTATGATAAGAACAACAGTAGCACTTATGAGGGCGATGAGACTGGCTAATGTTCCTTGACCGAACGCAACAATAAAAATTGGTAATGAAAGAAAGCAGCCAAGAAGAAGAGAAAAAAAGGGCACGATATTTGCAACACTGATGATTGCCAGCCCTATCACAACAGCAAATAATCCTGCTAAAATACCGGTTAATATCTCATAAGTACGATTTTTTTTCATTTATTGCTGTCCTGCTTTCTGCAGTTAGAGGCGTGTCAATACCCCAACTTTGACATTTAATAGCTTAACATAGGATACAACAAGCTATTTTTTAACCATATAAGAAAAGCAACTGGAGAAACTCTCCAGTTGCATAGCATATTGATTGCTTACTTTATAACGTACGGAAGTAAGCCTAAAAAGCGAGCACGTTTGATAGCATTAGCTAATTCACGCTGTTTTTTCTGACTAACAGCAGTAATCCGTGAAGGAACAATTTTCCCACGTTCGGAAATATAACGTTGTAACAACTTGATGTCTTTATAATCAATTTTGGGAGCATTGGTCCCTGAAAAAGGACATGTTTTACGACGACGATGAAAGGGGCGACGTGCAGAGTTTTGATTAGTATCAGTCATCATTCTACCCCTTCTATAGTATTTTCACGTTGACGACGTGGAAAACGAGGACGCTCTTCATCATGTCCAATGTGACTATTGCGATCAAGGTGTGAGAGCATAGCAGATTTTTCTTTTTCGTGTTTTTCTACGCGAATGGTCATATAACGCAAAATATCTTCATTGATGCGCATCTGACGCTCCACTTCAGCAATTGCTGAAGCTGGTGCATCAATATTGACTAAGACATAATAAGCTTTACGGTTTTTACGAATACGGTAAGCAAGAGGACGAAGTCCCCAATTTTCTATACGCCCAACTTTTCCACCATGCGCTTCAATGACACCTTTGTAGAGACTCAAAAGTTCATCAACTTGCTGCGGAGCAATGTCTTGTCGGGCAAGGAACATATGTTCATAAAGAGCCATTGTTTTGCCTTTCTTCAATTAAATTTCACCGGTTTTAGCGCAAAGCCTCTGCGACTTGTCTTTTTTGGAAATCCAAAGAAGAAAGGACGCGTTTACAATTCGAGACATCTCAGAGCGGAGATACGGGAGGCCGGAAACATTGTATTTCCTACTGATATTTTACAGCCCTCCGTTCAACCTCCAGCTAAAGTGCCGGCAACGAATATTTCATATCTACAGGTTATCTTTTAAAATAGCAAGTTTATGCACACAAAAAAATTGATTTGTTAAATCTTGATATATTTCCTTCTTCTACAAAAAGATAATACTGTAATATAAAGGCAAAGGAGGGAAAAATGGACTTTTTAAACCAGATTGATGTTACACTCTTTGAAATGTTTGTCGGCAATCATCAAGCTTGGTCGATTGTAGTTTTGTTTAGTATTTTTTGTGCAAAGTTTTTAATTTATATTATTCCTCTCCATCTTTGTGCGTTGTGGTTTTGTGGTGGGGAGAGGGAACGGTGTGTTGTGCTAAGCATTTGCATGAGTATTTGTGCATCTCTTTTCATAGGTTATCTCATTTCTCTTTTTTATTTTCATCCTCGCCCATTCGTGGTAGGGCTGACGACACCGCTTATTCAACATCGTGCAACAGCTTCTTTTCCTAGTAATCATGCCTTGACCATTGCATCTTATGCAGCTAACTTTTATTTTTACCGATACAAAGTTACTTTTAAATTTGCCACCGTGTTTTTGTGCTTGATCTGTTGGGCGCGCATCTTTGTGGGTGTACATTATCCCTTTGATATTTTAGCAGGTGCACTTTTAGGAAGTCTCATAAGTTTGGGTGTTATTCAGTTTATAGCACCCTATTTTCCTAAGTTTTTATATCAAATTCCGCCCTTAAAATATAATTTTAAGTGTGGTATTCGTTTTAAATAAAGGGCTTTATATTGATTTGTGCGGATGAATAAGGTCAAAAGAAAATAATTTAATTGTACAGTTTTAGGAGTTGATAAATGGGTGCAGCTTTTATTTTTCCAGGGCAGGGGAGTCAACTTGTTGGTATGGGGAAAGCGCTTGCAGAGCAATTTATTGTCGCAAGGATGGTTTTCGAGGAAGTTGATGATGCTTTGGGTGAGAAATTATCAAAGATCATTTTTGAAGGACCAGCAGATGTTTTAACGTTAACAGCAAATGCACAACCGGCATTAATGGCTGTATCTATGGCTGTCATTCGTGTGATGAAACAATTAGGGCTTCGTATAGAAGAAAAGGTAAGGTTTGTTGCTGGTCATTCTTTAGGCGAATATTCGGCTCTTTGTGCTGCTGGTACATTTACTCTCACAGATACGGCAAGACTTTTGCGTATTCGTGGCAATGCTATGCAGGCTGCTGTCGCGGTTGGTGAAGGTTCTATGGCTGCATTAATTGGTTTAGAAGAGCACATTGTGGAAGAAATTTGTGAAACTGTTTCTGGAGAAGGACTATGTCAGATTGCTAATGATAATGGTGGTGGGCAAATTGTTATTTCCGGTAAAGCAAAAGCAGTTGAGGCAGCGGTAGAGATTGCATCAACAAAAGGTGCAAAACGTGCACTTCTTCTTCCTGTTTCTGCACCTTTTCATTCATCTTTAATGCAACCTGCTGCTGATGCCATGAAGAAAGCACTTTTGACTGTTAACAAAATGTCCCCTATTGTTCCTTTGATTGCCAATGTTTCTGTTGCACCTGAGAGCAATCCAGAGCGTATTACTACTCTTCTTGTCCAACAAGTGACTGGGAGGGTGCGATGGCGTGAAACAATAGAATGGATCGCTGCTAATGGAGTTGATACGCTTTTTGAAGTTGGTTCTGGAAAAGTATTAACAGGTTTAACGCGTCGTATTAACAAAGATATAAAGGGGGTAACCATTGGAACAGTTGATGAAATAGAATCAGCGCTAGGTATGCTTGGCGTTTAATCTATAAGGAGTTAAAAGATGTTTAGATTAACAGGACGTAAAGCTCTTGTAACGGGGGCTTCGGGAGGAATTGGTGAGGCAATTGCACGCTGCTTTCATGCACAAGGAGCTATTGTTGGACTTCATGGAACACGCGAAGAAAAGCTCAGAGAAGTGGCGGCAGAATTAGGGCAGAATGTTTTTGTATTTCCCGCTAATCTTTCTGAACGCCAATCGATTAAACAATTGGCTGAAGTTGCAGAAAGAGAAATGGATGGCGTCGATATTTTGGTTAACAATGCGGGAAGCACTAGGGATGGTCTTTTTGTGCGTATGCAAGATAAAGACTGGGATGATGTTTTAGAAGTTAATCTAACAGCTGCTTCTCTTTTGACGCGTGAATTAATACATTCTATGATGCGCCGCCGTTATGGAAGGATTATTAACATTACATCTGTTGTTGGTGTTGTGGGAAATCCTGGACAAACGAATTATTGTGCTGCAAAAGCAGGCTTGATAGGTTTTTCTAAAGCATTGGCACAAGAAATTGCTTCGCGAAATATCACTGTCAATTGTATTGCTCCAGGATTTATTAAATCTGCAATGACAGACAAGCTTAATGAAAAGCAAAAAGAAGCCATTATGGCTGCGATTCCAATGAAGCGTATGGGAAGTGGGCAAGAAATAGCCACTGCTGCTGTTTATTTAGCAAGCGATGAAGCAGCCTATACGACAGGTCAAACACTCCATATCAATGGTGGAATGGCAATGATATGAGTATTTATTTTATTCCACATTGATTTATGAGTTGTATTATTTTAGATAGTAACGATTGAAATGGATAGATGCATCTATTTCTTTAATATGGTCGTTAATCAATTGATGTCGGAATGTCAGATTGGTTCATTTTGTAGGGGATATCCACAGGATGTTTTAAATCATTACTAAAATCTTTTAAAGTAATGCATCTATTGCTTGATTAGATGAACCGATATAGTTAACCAAATTATAGGAAATATAAATTCGAGGATTTCAACATGAGTGATACAGTAGAGCGCGTTAAAAAAATTATCGTGGAACATCTTGGGGTTAATGCTGATAAAGTTGTAGAAAATGCAAGCTTTATCGATGATCTAGGGGCTGATAGCCTTGATACGGTTGAACTCGTTATGGCTTTTGAAGAAGAGTTTGGGGTAGAAATTCCAGATGAAGCTGCTGAAACGATTTTTACAGTTGGCGATGCAGTCAAGTTCATTGATAAAGCTTCTGCGTGATTACTAAAGGGCAAAGGCATAAATTGCTTTTGCCTATATTCTTCGGAGCTCTTTTGAAAAGAGAGCTTTGAGAGGTGAAGTTTAGTTCAAGGTTAGAAGTTATGAGACGTGTTGTTGTTACTGGTTTAGGATTGGTATCTCCATTAGCTGGTAATATTGAATATAGTTGGAAACGACTTCTTGAAGGAAGAAGTGGTGTCCGACGTATCACTGAGTTTGATGTGTCAGATTTGCCATGCCAGATTGCTGCGCGTATCCCCTTAGGGGATGGAACAGAGGGGACCTATAATGCTGATTTGTATATGGAACCTAAGGAGCAACGTAAAGTTGATGCATTTATTGTTTATGCAATGGCTGCTGCTAACCAAGCGCTTGCAGATGCCGAATGGTTTCCTAAGAGTGATGAAGATCAGATTTGTACAGGTGTGTTAATTGGTTCGGGAATTGGGGGAGTTGAGGGTATTGTTGAAGCTGGTTATACGCTTCGTGATAAGGGCCCACGTCGTGTTTCTCCCTTTTTTATTCCAGGTCGTTTGATTAATCTTGCTTCTGGTTATGTGTCTATTCAATATGGTTTACGGGGGCCTAATCATTCTGTTGTAACAGCTTGTTCAACAGGGGCGCATGCGATTGGTGATGCGGCACGTTTGATTATGTTTGGTGATGCAGATGTCATGGTGGCAGGGGGGACTGAATCTCCGATAAATCGGATATCTCTTGCAGGTTTTGCAGCTTGTAGAGCTCTTTCTACTTGTCGCAATGATGATCCTGAACGGGCGTCACGTCCTTATGATACTGATCGTGATGGTTTTGTGATGGGGGAAGGAGCAGCTGTTGTTGTTTTAGAAGAGCTGGAACATGCCAAAAAACGAGGGGCGCGTATTTATGCTGAGGTTATTGGCTATGGTTTATCTGGTGACGCTTACCACATTACAGCACCTTCAGAAAGTGGTGAAGGGGCTCAGCGTAGTATGATAGCTGCTCTTAAGCGTGCACAAGTGAATGTGAGTGAACTTGATTATATTAATGCTCATGGTACATCTACGATGGCTGATTCCATAGAGCTAGCGGCTGTTGAGCGTGTTTTAGGGAGTTATGCACCACAAGTTTCTATGTCATCAACGAAATCATCTATCGGGCATTTACTTGGTGCAGCCGGTGCTGCTGAGGCTATTTTTTCTATTTTAGCTATACGGGATAATATAGCCCCAGCGACACTTAATCTTGACAATCCATCGATTGAAACAAAAATCGATCTTGTACCACACAAACCGCGTGAACGAAAGATTGATACGATTCTTTCTAATTCTTTTGGATTTGGTGGGACAAATGCATCGTTGGTGATGCGACGTTTTAGGGGATAATAAGTATTTTTATTTAATTTCTGCTTTTGAGTTTTCTACTTTATTATAAGGTGAATGAGAAATTATAATATTATCCTTAATCGCTATTGAGGGGTTATGTCCGATGTGAAAAATGGAAAATCATTAAAGGACGTAAGTGATTCCTCTTCGAATCATTTAGCAGATAGTTATGACATGTTAATACATAAAAAACGAAAGAAATCATCTATCGTCCGTAATCCGTTGGTCATTCTCGGTCATTTTTTTCTTATGCTGATTGTGATTATTCTTTTTGCCATAAGTATTCCTCTTTATATTGGAAAAAGTATTTTTGAAGAAAAGGGAAAAATTGAGGAAGAACAAATTGTTCTTATCCATCCTGGTACCGGAATTCGTGAAATTGCTTCATTGCTAGAAAAACGTGGTTTCATTCGATCATCAGATATTTTTGTTTATGGGGTTGGTTATCACCAAAAAACAACGCATCTGAAGGCTGGTGAATATTTAATTCCAGCTCATGCTTCGATGCAGGATATTATGGATATTCTTGTGAAAGGAAAATCTATAGAGTATACATTTACAGTACCTGAAGGTTTAACGGTTCAGCAAGTTTTCGATCGATTAGCTGCGAATGAAATTTTGATTGGAGACCTTCCAAAAATTTTGCCTCCAGAAGGCTGTTTAATGACGGATACTGTTCGTTTTATTCGGGGGACGACGCGTAAAGAGATTGTAAATAGATTGCGTGAAGGACAGACAAAATTAATTCATGCTATATGGGCTACGCGTTCACCTGGTTTACCTATTAAATCAATTGATGAATTTGTTATATTAGCCTCAATTGTTGAGAAAGAAACGGGAATTGCAGCAGAAAGACCAATGGTTGCTGCGGTATTTTATAACCGCCTTACAAAGCATATGCGTCTTCAATCGGATCCAACAGTAATTTATGGTCTCTTCGGAGGAAAAGGAAAACCATCCGGTCGTGCGATTTATCGTTCAGATCTTGAGAAGGAAACACCATATAATACTTATAAAATTAATGGTTTGCCCCCAACGGCTATTGCAAATCCAGGTCGAGATTCTTTGAAAGCGGTGGCACATCCACCAAGCAGTGATGCACTTTATTTTGTTGCTGATGGTTCAGGAGGGCATGTTTTTTCTCGAACTTTAGAAGAACATAATATGAATGTTCGCAAGTGGCGAGAATTAAAGGCAAGACATTGAATTTATAGTGATAACACATCTTTTTGCATCGTAAATGAAAATCTCAAATATAGTAAAATTTTTCTATTTAAACTTTTTATGAGAATGATAAAAAATTATTTTCTTGTCTGTCACAAGTGGGAAGTGGGATTAGCGTATGGATAAAAATATTTAAGAAAGAAGTGAATATACTGCTAATACCTTATCTCAAAAAAGAGCAGAATAACATTGAGAATTTCTAAGAAAACACATTGATTAGGGGATAGGTTGAGATAATATATAATTCAAACTTTGGAGAAACATTTATGAACAAAGTAGAGTGATGTAATGACAGTCTTTGAAAGTAAATTGAGTACTATAAAAATGAATCAACGCCGCGGTTTTTTATTTATTCTCTCTTCACCTTCAGGTGCTGGTAAATCAACAATTTCTCGATTACTTCTAAAAGAGGGACAATTAGAGCTTTCCGTAAGTATGACCACAAGGAAAAGGCGTCCTAGTGAAGTAGATGGGCTGCATTATTACTTTATTTCAAAAGAAGAGTTTGAATATAAGCGTGATAGGGATGAATTTATTGAGTGGGCAGAAGTTCACGGAAATTATTATGGCACTTTACGTGAAACTGTTGAAAGCGCATTGAATACTGGCCAAGATATGTTATTTGATATTGATTATCAAGGTACCGAGCAGCTGCAAAAAAAGATGCTAGGAGACACTGTATCTGTTTTTATTCTTCCACCATCAATGAAAGAGCTTGTTTCGCGTTTACATCGTCGAGCAGAAGATAGTCAAGATACTATCAATTTGCGATTGGAAAATGCACGAACGGAGTTAAAGCATTGGCTTTCTTATGATTATGTTGTGATTAACGAAGATTTAGATCAGTCTTTATCTTTTATTAAATCAATTTATTTAGCTGAAACCGTAAAACGTGAGCGTTGTTCTTATCTTGGCTCTTTTGTTGATGGGCTTATTGCTGAAAAAATCGATAAATGTTGTGATTAAAAAAGGTTTTATAACACAAAATGCATTTTTTAGAGCACTAGATGCGCTAAAGTTACAAATTCAGAAACCGAGAGCGTTTCAGCTCGGCGCGTTCCATCAATTCCAGCTTTTTCTAATAGCTCTTCACCTCCAAGTATTTTGAGATTTTGACGAAGCATTTTTCGTCTTTGTCCAAAGGCGGTTTTTGTGACGAGGCTTAGTTTTTGTGCAGAGCAGGCAAGAGGTTGTGTTCGCGGAATAATATGAACAACGGAAGACGTTACTTTAGGTATTGGTATGAAGGCTTGAGGGGGGACATCAAAAGCAATTTTAGCAGTGGTACGCCAGCCAGTTAAGACACTAAGACGTCCATAATGAGTAGATTGAGGTTTAGCTGTAATCCGTTTGGCAACTTCACGTTGAAACATCAATGTCATTGATTCATAAAAAGGAGGCCATGGTTCAGTCAAAAGCCAATTTAATAAGAGTTGTGTCCCAATATTATAGGGAAGATTTGCAATAATGCGCGGTTTTACAGGGCTTGTTTCAAAGAGTTTTGAGAAGTCTTGCTTCAGTGCATCATTACAAATAACTTTTAATTTTTTAGGATAGTGTTTTTCTATTTCTAAGAGAGCCGGTATGCAGCGCTCATCGCGTTCTATTGCTGTTACAATGGCACCCTTTGCTAGCAAGGCACGTGTGAGACCTCCAGGACCAGGACCAATTTCAAGAACAGGTTTTCCTTCTATATTGCCTGCTTGATGAGCAATTTTAGATGTTAAATTAAGATCAAAAAGAAAATTCTGCCCCAAAGATTTATGCGCTTTTAATCCATATATATCAATGACCTCACGCAGAGGAGGGAGATTATCTATTGGCATGGGTTTAAACTATTTTTTGCAAGTTGATTTGCAAGTTTAAGAGCAGCAATAAAGCTTTCGGGAGAGGCTATCCCTTTATCAGCAATGTTAAAAGCAGTTCCGTGATCTGGAGACGTGCGAATAAAAGGTAGACCTAACGTGACATTAACAGTGCTATCAAAGTCTAATGTCTTAATAGGGATAAGGGCTTGATCATGATACATACAAATGGCAACGTCATATGCTTTTCTTGCGCATTCATGGAACATTGTGTCGGCAGGCAGCGGGCCTGTAATATTGAGTCCTTTCTTTTTAAGATATTCAATAGCAGGAGTGATAACTTCAATATCTTCTTTTCCCATTGCACCTCCTTCTCCAGCATGAGGATTAAGACCAGCAACAGCTAGTCGGGGCGATGTTATTTTAAACCGTGTTTTTAAGTCATATTCAGTAATAAGTACCGTTTGAATAATTAAATCACGGGTAAGCTGTGAAGGAACATTTTTAAATGGAATATGAACAGTTATTGGTACTGTTTTTAATCGGGGTCCTGCTAACATCATAACTGGATGATAACATTTATGAAAAGCTTTATGGGCTAAATCGGCTAAAAATTCTGTATGACCTGGAAATTGAAAACCGGCATCATAAAGACTCTTTTTTGCAATAGGACAAGTGATAAGTGCACATGCATGGCCATTTTGAATCAATTGAACACAGCGTTTAATTGCTTCAATAATTCCAGCTGTATTTTTCGATGAAGGTATACCTAATTGATCACTTTGTTTGTTTTTTAACGGTATGATAGGAAGAGCGTTTTGAAAATTTTTTGCAGGATTATTGATTAAAACAGATTGCACCTCAACATCAATCTGTAAAAAACGAGCGCGCGAACGAATAACATCTGGATCAGCAAGAAGTACAAAAGGTGGAATTTGGCGCGTAACACGCAAATTCCACGCTTTTAGTACTATTTCAGGACCAATTCCGGCAGGATCACCACCGCTAACAATAAGAGCAGCCATTATGAATTTTGAATGCGTGCCACTCGGCGCAGTTCTCCTAAATATTTTTCGCTTAATTCTTCAAGTTTTTGCGGGCTTCTTTTTTTACTATCTTGAAGAGAAAATATCAGTCGAGCGACATAATCATCAGAAACTCTTTTTATTTTGCAGACAGCAATTGCTTCGATTCCATCAGATGTTTCTTGTAATTTTGTCATTTTTCCAGCAGGCGTTTCAAGAATAGCTTGTTCCCATGCATTAGGAAGTTGTGGCTCCAGAAACTTTCCTAAGTGGCGGATAGTAACGTCTAAAATACCTCTTGCTTGATTGTGAGCATTGGCACATCCACGGAAATGTGCGCGAAAATTACTTGCTTCTCTTTGACGTCTTTCAAAGATTTCTGAACGACGATGTGCAGGAATGACAAAAACAATTCGCTGTAATGTATATTCGTTGGTTGAAGGTTTTACACCACCATTTTTTAATATTCTGCGTACAGCTTCTTGTTCGCTAATCATACCAGTTTCAGCTTGATAGCGTGCACTAACAAGACGCCCCCATCCTATTTGTCCACGGATGTAATCTTTAAAGTGTTGCACAGTGATCTCAGTTTGGATCAGAATCTGGTTGAGCTGATCAATCGTCATATTATTTTGTGTCGCAAAATTCTCAAAAGCTCTATCAACTTCATCATTGCTTACTTCAATATTACGACGTTTTATTTCAATATTTTTTAGCTTTTCGTCAATAAGCTCTTTTTTAGCCTGTGCCACCAAATTGCTTTGCTTTTGTTGTAACCTGAGAAAAGCAAGGCGTCTTTGTATATCATAATTTGTGATGGGGTTGCCATTAACTGTAACAACAATAGAAGTCTGCGCAAAGACTGTCGGAATCAAAAATCCATTTATTAGCAGGCTACTTACGCTCAAAGATGCAATATAAAATAAAGCAAGAAAACGCTTTTTCAATTTATTCATGTAAATAGGCTTTCGCATTGTTTATTAATTCTCATCAACAACTTAAAATACACGCTTTCTTTCATAAAAACAATGATAAGTTAAATGACTGATACATTCCCTTTATAAATTAATCTATCTTTTTTCCGATATCTGCAATCGTACGCAATGAAAGAGAGAAATTAAAGTTTTGCAAGGGTGCTTTCCTGCCTGGATTCGTTACCTGTTGATAACCGAATGTTAACCCGAAACATTCATCCATATAACTCAAGCTAATTCCTCGCTTTATAAATGTACCAGATACTAAATCATAACCGGCGTTGCTATTAATGGACCAATAATCTGCCAATTTAAGTCCTGTTTGAAAAGAAATTTCTTGGCGCTTTTGAGAATATTCATAATCTGGTTGCTTTGCGATATAGGCATATTGTAGAGCCGCCCAAAAATTTTGCCATTTTTGTGATGCTTCGATTTCACTACGGCGGATTTTCCCTGTTTTTTTGTCAAAGCGTCCACGCGTTTCTAAGGAAAAACCACTTTTATGGGTTGTACCAAACATTGCAACATAGTCTGAACGTTTTGCCTCTAAGCTAGAATGAGTACCGACATTGATAAAGTCCTTTTCTGCAAAAGAATTCTTTCCTGCTAGATGAAAGGATTGTCCAATGAGACCATAAAGAGACCAATTATCATTAAGGCTTCCAGAATATCTTATACCTATATTGGCTCTTGTACCACCTTCTACACGATCATAACCAGAAAATTTGTCTCGTTGAAAGAGAGTGGTTGCATCAAAGACAAAGCTTTGAGCATTTTCATTAGGAATTTGTCCAATATATTGTTCATTATTGCGTATAAAAATTTGTGCAGTTGGTTCTATAATATGTGTAGAATGATCAGCTATAATGAGGAAGGGATAGCGTAGTTCCAACCCTGCTGTTGCCATGCCACGAATTGCTGAACCATGAATTGCGGATAAGGCATTGTTTTCTATAGAATCTGTATGATTTTTGCTTGCATTGGTTGTAATGATATCAGCTCGTAGAGAGAGAAGAGGGGTTAAGATGAGTCCATTGTGCGTGTTGAAGCGCTTTTTCCACTGAAGCTCATTTGTTAAACGCAAACTATTTCCAGCCATACCAGAAAGTCTTACTGTGTTGAGAGGGTTTCCGTTCTGGTCGGGTGAACTGAAGTCAGCATGGCGACGATAAACTGATTGTATATTACTATGGAAGGTAAGCTCTCCATTATAAATGGGTTCATCTGGTGTGAAAAAATAATCGATGCGTGGTAATACCCACGCTTGTCGAGAGTGACGTTCATAATGAGGATCATTCAGTATTGAATCTTGAACTTTAAAATGATAAAAACGCATATCAAAATAATTTTTTCCTGCAAGACCATTCAAATAGATCTGAGAAAGTTGTGTAGGATTGTTATAGTTTTCAAGTTTATAGGCACGACTAAAATGCCGATCCGATTGTGCAAGAATATCCCATCCATAAGTCCAGTGTGAGTTAATACGAAAATCCCCCTTTGTCGCCAGCATATAACGGTTTTTATGTTGGGCATCAATCGTATCATTATCAAATCTATGCGGTTTCATTTGATATATATGAGCAAAGCGAATGTTATAACGGCCCGTTTTTAAACGCTGACGCCATTCCCCTTCGGTTAAAAGCCCTTGTTGGGTATAAACCGTAGAAGAAAGGGTAAAATCATAATGGGGGGCGAGATTCCAGAAATAAGAATTCTTTATCCCCATACCGAGATAATCAGTATAAAAAAAATGAGGAGTAAGCAGACCGCTAGCACGCCTGACAGTTGGATCATAGATCTCAAAATTTGGAAATTTTATAACCGGTACACCAAAAACTTCAAAACTGCTATTTTCAAACCGAATTTTTTTGACGCTATTATTCCATATGATCTTTCTTGCTTTAATTTTCCATAGGACGTCTCGATCTGGTTTATAAGAGCAAGGTTCACAGGCTGTATAGGTTGCATTTTCAAAGACTGTTATGTGATTGTGTTTGCGTGTAGCATTTTGGGCTGAAAAGTGAACATTGTTGGCTGTATCAATACGTAAGGCGTTTACAAAACCCTCGCCAAGATCTTTGGTCATATCAATTTGGTTGGAATAAATTTTATTACCATCCTTTTGAGTAATTTCAACGTTCCCTTGTGCTATAAGCCGTCCTGTTTTTTGATTGTAAATAATTTTTTGAGCGATAACTTTATTGCCATCATATTCGATTTGGACATTACCGTTTGCAGAAACAGTGTTTTCATCACGATTGTAGATGAGTTCATCCGCAGAGAGCAAAAGAGGAGGTTCCGGATTTTGAATGCGACTTTGAGAAGGAGATTGAAGGCTTTGAGCGTGCGCACAATAAGATAAAGCACCTCCTAAAATAACCCCCACAACACTTTTAAAAGCGAGAGCACTTAATTTTGTTAAAATAGTTTTTTTAAGTGTTAATGCTTTCACTTAGCCATCCTCTTTATGAAGTAAAAAAGAGATTCCTAAGAATAACGCAATAACAACGGGTGTCCAAGCTGCAATAATTGGTGGAATATATCCAGCATTACCAAAAGCTTGAACAAGTACGGAAATAACATAAAGCATAAACCCAGCTATTACGCCACCAAGAATCAACATTCTAGATTGCCCAAAACGTGTAAAATTTAAAGATACAGTTGCTGCAATGAGGGTCATTGCCACAAGCAATGCCGGTAATGCAATCAAAGATTGGAAATACATATCAAAATTATTAGCAGAATAGCCAAATGAACGTGCAATCATAATTTTTTTTGGCAATTGGTAAAATGGAATAGTTGCGGGATTCACTAAACGTTCCGTTAAAAATTCAGGTTTTAGATTGGTTTTTATTTGCAACACGGTAAATTTTTCAGGAGGATGCCCTATTTTATAGATTGTTCCATTTGTTAATTGCCAAAATCCATTAGTCAAGGTTGCTTTTGGGGCGTTAATCCAATTTTTAACGGTTGCATTGTCATTGTATTGTACAAAGGTTGCATCGAGAAGAGAAAGTCCTTGATCGGTGATAGATTTAGCACCAATGGTTGTTCTGCCTAAATTTGTACGTTGTGTTAACCAGTGGATACTTGTATTGTGAAGAGGTGTTAGTACATTGTGATTGCGCCATTCAGTCATCTTTTTTTCTGCTTGAGAAAATCCCCATGCAGCAAGTGGATTAATGAGAAGAATTGAAAATAATCCTAAAAGAAAAGCTCCAAAACAAGCTGGCATAAGAAATTGCCATGCAGAAACACCGATTGAACGAGTCACCACAAGTTCAAGTTTTTTGTTGAGCGAGATAAGCGTTGCCATTGCAGAAAAGAGTGCAATGAAAGGGATAAGTTGTTGCATGATAAAAGGGATGCGTAAAACAGAGAGGAAAAATGCATCTTTTGCTGTATAATGCGGAAGGGAAGATAGCCTACCGGAATTCTCTGTGAAATCGATTAAAAGAGCAAGAACAAAAATGCTTCCCAAGAAATAACAAGTTATTTTAAGATAACGTATAAAAAAATATCGTCCAAGTGTCCACCCAATCATGATATTTTATCCGAGGAATCTTGAGATTTTCGATGTTCAAATTTGTTCATTATTTTTTGAAAAGCGATTTGAAGTATCTCATTAACTTTTGTGGGAAGCCCAATTTTATGATTCGTTAAAAGCATAAAAAAGACAAATGCACTTGTTCCTATAGGTATAATATAAAGGAGAGGAACGTATGCAAGATCGCTTTTTGATTTTTCTGCGAAAAAATATCCTATCCAATACACCAGAAAAGAAAGGGCAATTGCCGAGAGGTTTGCGGAATGACGAGCTTGTCGATGGGAGCGTACATCCCCTGCCGCTGCTAATGCAATAAGTGAAAAAACAATAGGGTAGAGCCATTGTGTTAATCTGCGGTGAAATTCAGCTTTATATTGGAGTGGTTTTCGTTGATAGTAGGGATCTTTTGGGTCAGGGTTTTGTAAATAAGAAAGAGACCGATCTTTTGGATAAAGAGTAGGTGTTTTATCACTGGGGATAAACTCTCCTAGGCTAAAAGTATATGAGCTAAATTGCACGATTGAAACACTGTTATTTTGATGATTGACTCTTTCTATTTCACCGTTATTGAGAACCAGAAAACTGCCGTTTTTATTATTCACAATGGATGCGTCTGTTGCATAATAAAAAAGATCAGTTTTAGGATCACGCTGGTCGGCAATGAAAAGGCGTTCAAGTGTTCCATTTGGATTTCGTTCGCCAATTTCTATGTAAAGGTTATTGGCGAGTTTTTGAAAGCTCCCTTCACTAATGAATAGATTAATAAGATCAAAATGAGCGCTTGCTAGCATTTGTCGCATATGAAGACGCGCTTGAGGAACAACAAAATTAGCTATAGAAAAGGAGATACAGGATGCAACAATAGCAAGAAGAAGGATAGGTTTCCAAACAGTACTTTTAGGAAAACCAGAGGCATTGATGACAGCAAATTCTGAGTCTTGATGCATTGCTGAGAGGATGGTTGTAACTGCGATCACTAATGCAAATGGAATGACAAGAAAAATAACAGAAGGAACCAATGAGAGTGAAAATTGTAAGACTGTGAGGAGTGTTTGTTTACTTGTTGTGAGAAAGTTTATCCGTGCAAGAATTTGTATAGTCCAACTAACGCCCACTGCTGCAATCATGACAGAACTAAACAAAACAAGGACACGTTTCAGGATGTAGAACTCAATAATACGCATAAATTGGGGAAAATCCTCAGTTTTTAATCGATAGCAAATATTCTTACTGCTTTCGGTTAAAATGTAATAAAGTTTGAAAAAATATCCTTTCATGAATTGGATATTTTTACCAAATAAATAATATAAAATTGCCTATGAGGTCCTCTTTAAATTTTCCGTACATTATATTTTATTTTCAACTATAGTCTACAAAGAAACTAGAAGAATCTAGAAGATAACTTAAAAAACTTTTTATTAACGTTGAAAATAAAAATTATTGTCTTTTAAAGACACGTGCAAAAAGATGATGCATCTCAATCAAAAAAGAGGGTTTATATCTTGAACCGTTTCCTTTGTATTAGGGATATAGAAGTTTTTTTTAAAAGATGTTAGCTTTTTTATAAAGAATGATGAAGGCTTAAGAGATTGGATATTTTATTCTATCATTTGACGCAGTCAACGCTGAAGGATATTTTGCCGACGCTTGTGGAGCGTGCATTGGCTCGTTTTGGTACAGTAACAATACAGTGTGTGAGTAAAGAACAACGCGATTCTATAGATATACATTTATGGGTTTATACTGATGAATCATTTATTGGACATGGAACGGAGTGTGATCAATATCCAAACTTTCAGCCTGTATTTCTTACGACAGGACAAGAAAATCCGAATGATTCAAAGATTCGTTTTCTCATAGAGGGAGCTGTTTGTTCGGATATTGATGCTTATCAACGACTTGTCGTGATATTTGATGGTAGAAGTGAAGAGCAGTTGAATCTCGTTCGTGCACAGTGGAAAAAATATAAAATGGAAAATCATAATTTAACGTATTGGCAACAGACTGAAGATCGTCGCTGGGAAAAACAGGTTTAATGCGTCTCGTATCTATTGTTCTGATTTTTATAGGATTACTGGGAATAGTAAATCCTACACTTTTTATTACGGAAGGCTCAGGGGGAGGGCGTTGGGTTTTTATTGTGATTTTTCTTTTAGGCATGTTAAATATATGGACTATAATTAAAAAAATGAAACGCCATAATGATGATTATTGATCGAATTTTGCTTGTTTTATGGGCTGTGATGTTGTCCTTCTTTTGCGTTTCATGGTTGGGGACAACGCATATCTTATCAGAAATGTTTGCTGTTTCTTATATAAGCAATATTGCAGATTTTTTATTTTTCTTTTTGAGTACCTTGTTCGCGGGAATATTGTGGTGGAAAATACCTCAACCCCTGTCTTTAAAAATGAAACTGGCAGCATTTTTGCTGCCAGTACTTATTTTATTCTTCTTTATTATATTTTAGTTGGATATTTCATCATCTGTAAATCCGACGAAGCAAATCAGTGAAATAAAAGAAGCAAGAAGCAAATAATAGCCGATATAAGATGTATCAAAATGTTGTACCAGATATTCTGCAATATAAGGCGCAAGAGAGGCTCCTACGATACCCGATAAGTTGAAAGTAATAGAAGAACCAGTATATCGAATTGCTGTTGGGTATGGTGAAGCCAAAACAGCACCAAGAGGACTGTATATCATCCCCATGATAGACAAACCGATAACAGACATTGCAAGGACTCCTATAACTCCAGAATTTAAGAAATAAGGAATTGCAAAAGAATAGATACCGGTGATGATTGTAACCCAAATCATCAAAGTTCGACGTCTAATACGATCAGCGAGTTTTCCAGTGATGACAGTAAAAATTCCACAGAAAATAGCACCAACAATTTCGACTTGAAGAGCTTGATAAAATGGCAATTGCAGATGGTTTGTTGAGTAGCTTAACAAATATGCAGTGACCAAGTAAAACAAAACAAATGTTGCCATACCAGAAAATATTCCAAGAAATAGGATTCGTGGACATTTTAAAAAGACATCGATGATAGGAACTTTGACACGTTCTTTACTTTCAAGAGTTTTTTTGAATTGAACAGTTTCATTGATTGAAAGACGGACCCATAATCCTATAATCATAAAAACAACTGAAGCAATAAAAGGAATGCGCCATCCCCAAGCTAAAAGTTCTTCATGATCAAGGAAATGCAACAGACCTAAATAAACGGCAATAGATAAAAATAAACCGATTGGAACACCCAATTGGGGGAACATCGCGTACCAGCCGCGCTTTTCTGGAGGGGCATTTTCTGTTGCGAGCAAAACAGCTCCTCCCCATTCTCCTCCTAATCCCATTCCCTGTCCAATACGGCACAAGGTCAAGAGGAAAGGGGCAAACCATCCAGCGGTTTCATAAGTAGGAAGAAAACCAATAATGACTGTTGAAAGCCCCATTGTGAGAAGAGAAGCAATAAGTGTTGCTTTTCTTCCAATTTTATCTCCAAAATGTCCAAAAACAATTGATCCAAAGGGCCGAGCAAAAAAGGCCGCTCCAAAGATCAGGAAAGATTGTAAAATGGCAATCTGATCATTTTGTGTTGGAAAAAACACATGAGGAAATATGAGAGCTGCGGCAGTGGCAAAGACATAGAAATCAAAGAATTCAATTGTTGGGCCAATAAGGCTTGCAAACAAAATGCGACGAGGGGAATTTCTGTTGCTTGTAGCTTTCATTTCTGAGTTTATAGACATGAATAGAATGTCCCTTTCAGTATATGACAAATCAAATGACGAGTTAACTGACTATAACTATAGAAATTTCAAATCAGTGTCGAGTCAATATTGTGACACTTCGTGATATATTAGAACAATGATTATGGACTGATGAGTATGAATAAGTGGTCTATATATTATCCATATTGAATAAAATAAAGACACTGCTTTAAATGCTGTAGAAGATGGCAATAGGTGGACATAAACGCAGCTCTCATTCACATTGCTGTTTCCTTTAAAGTTTAATGCTATTTTTATCTATTAAGGAATCAATCTTATTCGTAGATCGGTGTTTAGTGTCTTAAAATATTAAAAATATTTTTCATGGATGCAATTATAACACTTTTAAAGTGTATCTAAAACAAATTAAATCTTTTAGTTGTGCATGCATTTTAAAACACATGATGTATATTTGATCTGTCAGAGTTTAATCCATCGAATGCTTTGTTATCTTAAAAAAACATGAGGTTGAGCAATTGCATTGAGTTGTTTTGGTCTATGCACTTTTTTCTAAATGGGAGAATTTAAATTTAAAATTATGGAGTGTGAATAATGCAACGCAAATTGAAATTAAGTTTTTGTGTATTAATAACCAGTGGTTTTTTTGTCAAGATTGCGAGTGCAGATGGAGTAGCGACACCAAAAGAAAAGTTATTAACACCAGTAAGTGTCAGTGAACACCTAGAAGAGACAAGAAAGTTGTTATCGGAAGTGAGGGGACTAAAAGAAAAAAAGGGGGAATCAAAAAAGATAGAGAATAAACAGACAGTAGAAGGAAGTGATCTTTCAGAAGAGGAAAGGAAGAGATTAGAAAAGCTATTCTTTGAAGTCCTCACAAATTCAATAATAAGCGATGGTGCTGCGATCTATATTACTAACCGTGACTCTGAAGGTTCTGTAATAAATAGCTTTAACTATAAAGATGCAGCTTATTCCATTAATAATACGGTTAGAGAAGGGGGAAAACTCTACATTGATGCAGCAAGTGTTAGTAGAGATACAACAATTGAGCATGGTGGGATTGAGGTTGTACAAAACTTGAGCAGTTCGGAATATGCCACTGTAAAAAAAGGTGGTAAACAAATTGTTGAGAGTGGTGCAAATGCAGAAGGGGCTCAAATCCATGGTGGCGAGCAGATTATTTTTGGTAAGGGAAGCCTTGGATCTGGTTTGTCGCGAAAAGATAAGGCAAGTAGTGCTTATAACACCGAAATTTATGCTGAAAATGGAATGCTAGGACTACAAAGTGTCTATAGTGGTGGGATGGCTGTTGACACAAAGGTTATGAAAGGAGGTGTCCAGAATCTTGATGGTAAAGAGAATTCTAATAACGGCTTTGCAGAAGATACTGATATAGAGGGTGAGGATTTTACAATAAATGAAGGGGCTTTTGCACTGAGTACAGAACTTTTTAAAAATGGTGCGCAGAATATCTTAGCAGGAGGGAATGCGAGCGAAGTTACTTTATACGATAGAGCTACTCAGAAGATATATGATTCTGGATACGTGGATAATCTAACAATTAATCATCAAGCACAATCATGGGTTTTTGCTGGTGCAATATTAGATAAGGATACAAATGTTAATGATTTTGGCAACCTCTATCTTTATGCTGGAAATGGTGAAGCTGTTACGGAAGTAGACAATCTTAATTTAAATGGAGAAGATACCAAACTATACATTATTGCGTCTGAAGATAACAGCAAAAAACCTCAGGTTAATGTCCAGAATTTAACGGGAAGTGGCAGAGTTATTTTTACGTCTTTAGGGACTAATAAGCATTATTCTCAGCTTAATATTGATGATCTTTCAGGTTCTTTACATTTCAATTTTAATGTCAATTTTGCCAAGCACCTTAGTGATTATCTTGTCATTAAAGAAAGTGGTTCAGGTTATCATACAGTAAGTATTATTGATTCTGGGGGGGAGGTCACACCCCCTTCCCACAAAAGGTTTAAATTAATTTCTGATCATAGTGGAAACGCTTATTTTACTCTGGCAAACACTTTTGGTGAAAAAATCAAAGCTATTGATGCCGGAACTTACATGTACAGTTTGAAACATAGAAAAAATGAGAGCAATGGTAAAACTTGGTATTTAGATGCGAATTATGCTCTTGATGAGACAAATACCTCTTTGTTTTCTGATTTTAGCTTGCAACCATCTGCTATAGCTTCATTATCGAATGATCTCACAGAACGCACAATTGAAAAGGGAATGATTGTTACGATTGCTGATCCTAGCTTTGATAGTAACAGTGAGAAAGTTGAAAGCACTGGAGAAACTTCGATTAGTAGTACAGTTAAAGACGGTGGAAAGATCTCCGTTTATCACGGTGGTTTTAGCTTGTATACAACAATTCAAAGAGGCGGCACTGAGCTTATTAGAACACAGGGTCTTTCACAGGATAGTACAGTTAAGAAAGGGGGAAAACAAAAGGTTGAAGATGGGGGAAAAGCTGAAGGGGGTAAAATTTACGGTGGTGAGCAGTTTGTTTCAGGAAAGTCTGATATCAAAGGTGAGATGGTAAGAAGCAGTGCCTATGACACTATCGTTTCTGGTAAAAATGGAGTGCTAGGATACCAGAATGTGTACGATGATAATAACGCATTATATATAAAAACATAATAAAGTCAATAGTTTGTTTGTAATTATTTTATATGAATCCACTTAAGAATCCACACTTTTATACGTGATTCATTTGATTATTTTTTATATAAGATTGCCATGCATGAATAGACNGGGGCAGATGCCTTTGGACTGATGTGTATTTCATACAAACCACCAAAAGAAATACAAAAGCGACCAGCTTATAGCGGCAGAATGGAATATGAGAGTACCTCATGGATGGCAGAATGATGCATGATGATGAACGTTTAGAAAAAGACAGCAATGTATCTGATCTCTCTCATGAAGGTTTGTTTCGTAAGCTTGTGAGTTGGTACAAAGAAGATGTGGAGCATGTGAACAAATGGCGTGAACATGCGCGGGAGGATTTTGGTTTTTACAATGGTGATCAATGGAATGAAGAAGATTTATCGGCGTTAAAAAAGCAACGCCGCCCCGTTATGACTTTTAATCGTATTGCTCCGCTTGTGAATGCTGTTGTGGGTTCAGAACGCAACAATAAGCGAGAAGTGCAATTCATTCCTCGTCAAATAGGGAAGGCATTGCCAAGTGAATTGCTTACAGGAGCAGCAGAATGGTTTCGCGACATGGCACATGCTGAATATGCAGATAGTGATGCTTTCCAAGATGCTGTCATTTGTGGAATGGGGTGGACTGATACCCGCCTTGATTATGAGAACAGCCTCGATGGTGAACCGGTCATTACGCGTTTAGATCCTTTAAAAATGGTCTGGGATAGTGCGGCAGTGCAACCGAATTTAACCGATGCACAACGTTTGTGGTATGTAGACCGCAAGCCGTTAGAAGTAGCTAAGCAGATGTTTCCCAAATCTCATTGGACAGAGCTGAGTGCAGATTGGGCAAGGGATGGGAGCTCTCACGAAGGTGTTCACCATAATGATCTTGATTATTACAGCGATGAGGGGAGCATTGATGTTGAAAACGGTCGTCGGATGGTCACGCTTGTTGAAGGACATTATAAACAAAAATACAATAAAGTCAATAGTTTGTTTGTAATTATTTTATATGAATCCACTCAAGAATCCACACTTTTATACGTGATTCATTTGACTATTTTTTATATAAGATTGCCATGCATGAATAGATCCAAAAAAGCTAATCATAAAGAAGTTTAAGAAGAAAAAACAACTTCAAAATGTCCTTCAAGCGTTTTAACTTCTTTCGGATTAACAATAATCTTTATATCGTTTCCCAATTTTGCCAAACACTCAAGCATTTTCATTTCACTAATTCCTCGAAATTCTCCACTTAAGAGTTTAGACAGTTTTGGTTGAGTCATTTTCAAAAGTTGACTAGCCTGTTTTTGTGTTAAGTTCTTTTCTTTCAGAATTTGACTAATCTTATGAGCAAGTTGCGCTTTGATAAGCATCTCTCTGGAATCTGAAAAGCCAAGATCCGCATAAACATTGGAACTACCGTGAAAAACATTGATCATTTTAATTCCCTTCTAATTGTTCTGCTAACTTGAGACGTTCTTTAATCAGATTAATGTCTGGTTTTGGTGTTGCAATGCCACGGGTCGATTTTTTCTGAAAACAATGCAACACATAAAGAGATTTTTTATATTGTATCGTATAAACAGCGCGATAAGTTCCTTGAATATCGCGTTCAATAATTTCTAGAACATTGGCAGATCCAAACCCCTTGAGAACCTTAACATTTTCTCCTCTATCTCCTATCTGAGCAAGATAAAGAGCATAACCAATCCTTTGTTGAATAAGATCAGGAAGACTTTTTATATCTTTGAGTGAAGAACCAAGCCATATGATACGTTTTATTTTACTCATGATTATTAATATACCCATATGGGTATATTTTCAAGTGGTTATTCTAATTTTGTGATTTTTTAATAACTATTATTAATAAAATTGACTTGATAAAAATGGTAACAAAAAACCATAATTGTTTATTTATCTTATGAAAAGCTGCTTTGTAAAAACCAACGCTTCCAAATGTAAAAAGAACGTTTTTTGCAGATATTTATTGAATATGCATTTGCTTTTGATTGGATTGTTAAAGCTACCGAGCATTTTGATTTGTTTGATACGTTTGATAGCCATAACAAGCGTTTATAGGCTCTGTAATTCAAATGAGTGAGTAAAAATCAAACGCATCATTTACATTCCTTTTGATAAGTTTTCATATCTCTCATAGAGCGCTTGCAATATGATACGTTTTGTATATATGCATTCATTACTCCATTGTGGATGATTCATTTTAATCAATAAGAAACGCTATTTGAAAGCCGCGTCATATCATTTGGCACGGCTTTTTTTTATTTTACTCTCTCTTTTATGATATGTTTATAGCAATGCATTTTATATGCGTTTATAACCATAAAGAATGCACGCCCCATGCGTGTTTTTATTCTGTTTTATCAGTTATATTGACAACATTATCCCTTTCATAAACCTCACAATTTTTTGGAACCAACCTTACTTTGCTTTTTTTATTGATTTTTGCATTGCCATAAGCACGCCCCCAGATCGTTGCACAATATGAGATTTTTGCATTGCCATAAACAGAGCCATAAATCTCACAAGAGCCACTCACACAAGCATTCCCATAAACCTTGCCATAAATCTTTGCACGACCATTAATAACAGCATAATTATAAATTTTTGCATGGCTATAAATACAAGCCAAGCCAGAAACCTTGGCATGACCATAAACGCGTGCATAACTAAAAACCGTAGCATCATAAGAAACATGCGCATGGTCATCAATATGAGCATCAGCAAGAACGCGGGCACTACCATTCACATGAGCATTACCATAAACATGAGCCTTTCCATAGACTTCAGCATTGCCATAAACTTGACCACAGACTTGAGAAAAATGGCGTATTTTTGCATTTTCATACACCCTTGCATGACCGTAGACACAAGCCTCATCATAGACCCAGCAATTGCCATCATGGGATAGGTTAACTTCCTTTTCAATAAAGCCCCCTAAAGACCCTGCCTTTATATCATCGAAATCTTTTAAAGCTTTAATGCGATAAAGGTTTATAATATTTCGAGTAAGAGCATGTTTGATTTTTTTGATTTCACTGGTTAATTCGTATTTTTTGCACATAGAGATACCCTCACAATTTAATGTGATAAACGTTTGCTAAAATTTGGAATGGGAAATTTAAAAGAGGGGCACCCCCGCCGCGCCCGTGCTTTCATTTACACTGCTTTAGATTAGACCCAGACAATCTCTAATTCACTATAAGGAGAGAGACGTTCAGTATAGGTTTTTATTTTAGTAAACCCGCCGACATTTTCACGAATAACAGCAATTCCATGAATATAGGCATTATCATAAACATGTACGTTATTTGCTATACGAGCGTTTTCATAAACCCTAGCATTGTCATAAACATAGGCATTATCATAAACATAGCCAGCAATGATAGCATTGTCATAACCCCTTCCATTTTCATAAACGTGACCATTTTTAAACACAAGAGCCTCATCATACACCCAGCAATTGCCATCATGAGAGAGGTTATCTTCCTTTTCAATAAAGCCCCCTAAAGTACCTGCTTTGATATCAGAAAAGTCTTTTAATGCTTTAATGCGATAAAGGGTATGATTACCAAATACACGCGTTTCATTTGTGAGTGCAAACTTCTTTTGCATGAGCACAATTCCTTTATAGAGATTTAAATTTTTAAATGAGAT